>SKSP01000420.1 GCA_007122945.1 Ilumatobacteraceae bacterium
CCGCCAACCGAGCACGTCGGTGAGGGGTCCGCCGAGCAGCAGGCCGGCCGTGGCGCCGATGCCGCCGAGCGCGCCCCAGACGCCGAGTGCCCTGTTGCGATCGGCGCCATCGGGGAAGATGTCCATCAGGATCGACAGCGCCGCGGGGACCATGAACGCGGCGCCGAGGCCCTCGACGACCCGGGCGCCGATCAGCACCCCACTGGTCCAGGCCAGCCCGCAGAGCAGCGATGCACCGGTGAACGTCCCGACGCCGGCGAGGAAGACGCGGCGGCGACCCAGCAGGTCGGCGGCGCGACCGCCGAGGAGCAGGAAACCGCCGGTGGTCAGGGCGTAGGCGATGATCACCCAGTGCACGCGTCCGGGCGAGAACCCGACGCCCTCCTCGATCGATGGCAGGGCGGTGTAGACGATCGTGCTGTCGCTGACGACGAGGAAGAACGCCGCGCACAGCAGCGTCAGGGCCCACCAGCGTCGCGGGTCCCGATCGCCCTGTGGTCCCCCGCCTGCCCGAAGGTGTTGGTTCTCGTCCAGCACGTGCTCTCGCCTCCATGACTCGACCGTTCGTCGGCACAGGGACAGATCCGGCGGCCGCCGGCAGAATCATCGGGCGGATCGGGAATCCCGAGCTGGGGGCAGTTCGGGCGGGAGCCCGAACCGGGCGAGCGACTCCGCGTCCAAGAACGCGGTGATGTGTTCGATGCGGTCCCCGGCGACGGTGAGCACGTCGAGTGAGTGGGCGATGTGCAGTCGCGAGTCGTCGTTCCACCGGTAGCAGCCGAACGCGAGTTGCCCGTTGGCGCGCACCGGGACGAGCCGCCACCGTTCGCGCAGCGGACCTCGGGGCAGGAACGCGGCGATGGCGTCGCGGCCACCGAACCACACCGCATACGGCGGCATCGAAAAGGTCGCGTCGTCGGTGAGCAGCGCGAGGATCGCGGCGACGTCGCCGCGCTCCCACGCCTCGACGTACGCGGCGACGAGCTCCCGCACCCGGACGTCTCCGAGCGCACGCAAGCTCGCTCGCTGGCTGCGTTCAGGCAGGCGGCGCCGAACGGTCCGACGGGCGCGCTGCAGTGCGCTGTTCACCGATGCGAGCGTGGTCCCCAACACCTCGGCGGCCTCCTTCGCCGAGAACCCCAGGACATCGCGCAGCAGCAGCACCGCGCGCTGGTTGGGCGGCAGGTGTTGGAACGCCGCCACGAACGCCAGCTCCACGCTCTCGCTCTGTTCATAGCGAGCAGCCGGGCCGAGAACGCCTGCTTCCACGCCCGCTCGGTCGGATGGGTACGGCTCCACCCAGCCCGCCTCGACGAGCTGCCACCGGGCGGCTCCCGGATCGGCGGGCGGTCCGTCGTCCACGGGCAGCACCCGTCGAGGTCGCCGCTCCACGACGCGAAGACTGGCGTTCGTGGCGATCCTGTACAGCCATGTCCGCAGCGAGCTGCGGCCTCCGAAGCCCGGCAGACCCCGCCACGCCCGCATCAAGGTGTCCTGCAGCGCCTCATCCGCGTCGTGCGCCGAGCCGAGCATCCGGTAGCAGTGGCGGTGCAGTTCCTGCCGATGCGGCGAGATCAGCTCCTCGAAGGCGCGCTCGTCACCGGCGCAGGCAGCGGCCAGGAGCATCGCCTCTCCGAGCCGCTCGAACGCGACCGTCCTCTCGTTCGGTGACCCCGACCTGCCCATGCTCGACACCTTCCCGTCACGCGTGTGTCGAGGGGTTGGACCCCCTGATCGACCGAGAATCATCGGCCGCGGTCGACGTGGTTGACTTGTGTGCGTGTTCGCTCCGGGGGAGGACGCCAATCGTCGGGTCCTGCGGGCGCGCGACGCCATGGATGCGAACTGCCGGCAGCCGTTGCCGGTGGCCGAGCTCGCCTCGATCGCCGCGATGTCGCAAGCTCACTTCATCCGGACGTTCAAGGACACGTTCGGGGAGACACCGCACCGGTACCTCCAGCGTCGGCGGGTCGAGCGGGCGATGTACCTGCTGCGCACCACCGACCGGTCCGTCACCGACGTCTGCATGGAGGTCGGTTGGTCGAGCCTGGGGACCTTCAGCCGGACGTTCACCGACGTGGTCGGCGTGTCACCGCGCGAGTTCCGTCACGGCTCGGCGGGTGCGGCGGACATCGCTCGACCCGATGCGCGCGCGATGGTCCCGTCGTGCTTCGTTCAGCGCTGGACCCGCCCGACGTCGGCGAGGGGTGAGGCGCGCCGATCCAGCAGTTTCGGAGAAGAACAGGATGCCGGCCGACCCGTACGTTCACCCGCATGAAGCATCTCGGCATCACCCGTTCACAGGTCTTCGTCCTCGACCAGGACCTCGCGCGCGACTTCTACGTCGACACGCTCGGCCTGGAGGTGGCCGACGACCTCGACCTGGGGTTCATGCGCTGGCTCACCGTGCGGGTCCCCGGCGATCCGGGCCGCGAGATCCTGCTGGAACGGCCCGGCCCGCCGGCGATGGACGAGCACACCGCCGAACAGGTTCGCGACCTGCTGACCAAGGGCGCGGTGGGCGGCTGGCTGTCGATCGCGACCGAGGACGCGCAGTCGGCGTTCGAAACGCTCCGCGAGCGCGGGGTGGACATCACCGACGAGCCCTCCCCCAAGCCGTACGGCATCGACTTCGGGATCCGCGATCCGTTCGGCAACGCGATCCGCATCGGCCAGCTGTTCGACCCGTCGGCCGGGTGACGGCGATGCCCTCGAATGCGTCCATCTGGCGACGGCTGGCCGCTCGGGTCATCGACGGCGTCGTGCTGGCCGCCGTCGCCGTCGTGGTCGGCCGGCCCCTCGAGTTCGGGGTCGGTTGGCTGATCGGGACCGCGGTCGGCGTGTACGCCTACTTCGTGGCGTGCGACGCGATCTGGGGAACGACGCTCGGCAAGCGACTCGTCGCGCTCCGCCTCGTGGACCACCGCGGCACCCGGCCCACCGTCGGCGCGGCGGCGGCCCGGGAGGCGTTCACCCTGCTCGGCGCGGTCCCGTTCGCCGGCCCCGTGCTGTCGTTGATCGCCGGCGTCGCGATCGGCGTCCGTGCGTCACGCGATCCCGACGGCCGCGGCTTCCACGACCGCCTCGCCGGCGGCACCCGCGTCCTCCATCGTTGACGGCCGGACATGCCCGACCACGCGTCCGACGACGTGCCCGCATCCGACGCGGGAGGGGTCGGCGACGCGGTCGCGGCGGATCTCGGGTGGCCTCGCTCGATCGACCTGCTCGGCAGCGGTGGCGATCACGACGCGTGGCTCGTGGACCCGGACGGCGACGAGTGGGTCGTGCGAGTCCCGCGTCGTCCGTCGACCGACGGCGACCCGTCCGGAGCGCTGGTCCACGAACTGACCGAACACATCCGTCGGTCGGTCGGCGACGATGTCTCGGCGTGGGTGCCCGAGCACCGACTCGTCGGATCGGCCGGCTGGGTCGCCCACCGCCACGTGGAGGGACGGTCGCTCCAGGACCTCGTGGCCGATCCGTTCGCGACGGTCGACGACCTGTCGGCACTCGGACGTCAGCTCGGCCGGTTCATCGTCGCGATCGAGGACGTGGGGGCACCGCCCGGCGTCCCGGTCGACGACGTCGATCCCGTCGAGTGGCTCGACGAGGTCGACTCGCTGGCCGAGGGCCTCGCGCCCGTGCTCGGCGCCGAACGGCGCGACCGTGTGCGCCGCTTCGCCGCCGAACCGTTCCGGGCGCCGAGCCGGGACGAGCTCGCGGTGTGCCACAACGACCTCGGGGCGGAGCACGTGATCATCGACCCCACGACCGGGAGGATCGCCGGGGTGATCGACTGGTCCGACACCGCGGTCTCCGATCCGGCCGGCGACGTCGGCAGGATCCTTCGCGACCTCGGCGACGACGCGATGGCCGCCACGCTCGCGACGATGCCCGAGCCGCAACGACCCGATCGGGCACGGCGCGCCCGGTGGTACGCCCGATGCCTGATCGTGGAGGATCTCGATTTCGCGGCGCGGGCTCGTCCCGATCTCCTGGCCCACGCGCTCGACGCCTTCGATCGGCTCTACCCCTCGACGTGACCCTGGGGCGGGCGGATCGCCGACCCGCCTCCGTGGCCCCGGAGCACCTCGGCTTCGCGCTCGGGGTCGAGGCCGAGCGGCGGGCGGTCGTGCAGGCGGGCCTCGCTGGAGGTGGTGGTGAGCCAGGCCCAGGTGTCGTGGACGGTGTCGGCGATCGGTCGGCACCGGAGCCCGGCTCGGTGGGCGGCCTCGGTGTCGCCGTCGTGCAAGAACGCGTACGGCCCGTCGGGTGGGACCCAGATCGGCAGCTCGGTCCACGGCGACAACCCGGCCGCAGCGATCTCCTCGTGGGTGAACCAGACCAGTTCGGCGTCGGCGCCGGTCACCTCGATCGCGGTCTCGAGCAGCTCACCGATGGTGGTGTGACCGACCCGGCTGACGACGTTGAACGCGCCGCCGATCCGGCGCTCGGCGGCGTCGAGCATCCACGCCGCGAGGTCGCGGGCGTCGATCAGCTGGAGCGGCCGCTGCGGAGGCCCCGGGGCCAGCACGCGGCCACCGCGTTCGATCCGTTCGAGCCACCACGGGAGCCGACCGACGTCCTCCCACGGGCCCACGATCAGCCCGGCGCGGGCGAGCAGTGCGTCGGGTCGCGCCGCGACGACGCCCAACTCGGCCCCTCGCTTGGCGCGGGCGTAGTCGGCCTCGCCGATGTCGTCGGCGTCGCCGGCGACGACGGGGGCGGTCTCGTCGAGACCGGGTGCGACCGGCCGCGCGTACACCGACCGGCTCGACACGTAGCCGTAGTGCCCGGTGCGCGGCCCGAGCAGCTGCGCTGCGGTGGTCGCGTGGACCGGCGCACCGGACCACGTGTCGATCACGGCGTCCCACGAGCGATCCGCCACCGCGGCCGCGAGCTCGGCCGGATCGGTGCGATCCGCCCGCAGGTGGGTCGCACCACCGACCTGGTGACCGGTGAGACCGCGGTTGACGACATCGACCGTGGCTCCCCGAGCGAGTGCGCACTCGACCACGGCTCGACCGACGAACCGGGAACCGCCGAGCACGAGGACCCTCACGGCGAGACCCCCATCGGCGTCCGGTCCGGCGCTCGCGCCGTGCTGGCATCGATGGCGACGACGGCATCGACCGTCGTCGTGAACACCATCGATGCCACCTGGCGCCCGGCGATCTCGACGACGACGCCGGGTCGGCCGTCGATCCGGACGGGCACGAGGACGGCCGCCGGTTCGGCGAACATCGCCGCTCGGCGGGCGACGGCTGCGGCACCCCGAACCACGACCTCGCGGGCCGTACCGCCATCGGCCGTCAGGACCGCCTCCGGGTCGAGCACGGCGACGAGCGCTCCGAGATCGCCGCGCCGAGCCGCAGCGAAGAACGCGTCGACCAGCTGCCGTTCTCGACTCGGATCGGGATCCGTGGTCGCGACCGCGGGTCCGTGGACCCTCACCCGTCGACGTCCTCGGCTCGCGAGCTGGCGGGTCGCGTCGACCGACCGTTCGAGAACGGCCGCGATGTCCTCGAAGGGGACGGCGAACACGTCGTGCAGGACGAACGCGACGCGTTCGGCCGGACCGAGCCGGTCGAGCACGACCGACAAGCCGGCACCGACCGACTCGGCGACGATGGCCTCGTCGATCGGGTCGTCGCACCACCCGCCCGACTCCGACAGCTCCTCGATCGCCTCCTCGGGGCGCGACGCCCGGGCGCGCAACACGTTGAGGCACACCCTCGCGGTCACGGTGGTGAGCCATCCACCGGGGTTGTCGATCGCGGAACCTCGATCCGGCTCGCGCGGATCCACGTCTCCTGCAACGCGTCGTCGGCGTCGGCCGTCGATCCGAGGAGTCGCGTCGCCAGTGCGCGCAGGCGCGGTCGATGCAGCTCGAGTTGTCGCTCCATGGACGACGTTGCGCTCGTCCGCTCCTCCGACGCTGGTTCCGACGATCTCCTCATGGTCTGGACCTCTCCGTCACGTTTCCCGTGTCCGACGTGTCAGACGTATGACCCCGGCGGTGCTCCTGACGTGACATCGCCGTTCCGACGACCGCGAGGAGACGCACATGTCCGCACGCATCATTCAACCCGCCATCGCCGTTCCCGGCGTCATGGCGGCCCTCCAATCGCTCGCCGACGCCATCGGCGGTACCGGCATCCCCGAGCGCACGATCAGCATCACGAACATGCGCGCCAGCCAGATCAACGGGTGCGCGGTCTGCCTGGAGGGCGGTCTCCGCGAGGCGAGGGGACGCCACGAGACCGAGAACCGGATCGCGTTGCTCCCCGCGTGGCGCGAGACCCCCGAGTTCGACGCGGCCGAGCGGGCCGCGCTCGCGCTGACCGAGGCCACGACCCGAATCGCGGACCGCGACGATCCCGTGCCCGACGACGTCTGGGGCGAGGCCGCCCGCCACTTCGACGAGACGCAACTCGCCGGTCTGGTGCTGCAGATCGCGAGCATCAACCTGTGGAACCGGCTCAACGTCGCGACCCGCCAGCAGGCCGGCGTCCACTCGTGGTGAGGCGATCATGCGCGCTCGGCCCGGTACGGGTGCAGGGCGCGGTCCACCGCGGTGCGGATCCGGCTGACCAGGTCACCGTCGCCGTCGACGGCCCAGATGACGAGGGTCCCGTGGTACACCGCGCCGACGGTGTGGGCGAGTGCGACCGGATCGGTGTCGGCGCGGAGCTCCCCCCGGTCCACCGCGTCGGCGAGCAGCGCCTCGACACATCCGTGGAAGCGTCGCTGGTGTTCGGCGGCGTGAGCCCGGAGATCGGGATCGGCGACGTCGAGGTGCAACATCGCGAGGTGGTGGGCGAGCGCCTCGTGTCGGCTGACGGGTCGGACCAGTTCGGCCAAGGCCTGGTGGAGCGACTCGACGGCTCCGTTCGCGGCCGTCCGGCGTGCTCGCTCGAACGGTCGGGTGACACTCGTCGCGGCGTCCCGGGCGAACGCGAGGAACAGTTCCTGCTTCGAACCGAACCGGTAGGTGAGCGCCGACGCCGTGAGACCGCACCGGCCGGCCACCGCGGCGAGCGTGAGCCCGGCGGGGCCGGTGTCGGACAGCGCGTCACCGACCGCAGCGAAGATCTCCTCGTCGCTCGCGATCCGGGGACGGCCGGGCATCCCGCGATCGTACTCAATACTGTATGGCTGTGTAGTATTTGCGGCATGACCTCCTGGGCCGACATCGCGACCGCCGACCCGGACCTCGCGGCGCGGGTCCGCCACCGTTTCGAGTCCAACCTCCACCACGTGCTCGGGACCGTTCGACCCGACGGCTCGCCACGGCTCAGCGGTTCGGAGGTGAGCTTCGACGACGACGTCCGCATCGGGATGATGCCGGGCTCACGAAAGCTCGCCGACGTGCTCCGCGACCCTCGTGTCGAGATCCACAGCACCCGCTCGAGGACGATCTCGCCAACGGGGACGCGCGCCTGACGGGGCGCCTCCGACACGTCGGCGACACCGACGGTCGACCCGGTTCCAGCCCCCCGCCAACCTGAACCCTGACCTCCGGCGACACGAGTGGGGCAGGCGTGCGATGTCGCTTGCTGGCACGAATCGGAACGTGGCGTTCCGATTCTGACCATCAAGCGATGTAGGGACTGCGTCCCGATAACGCCGGCTCGATGGCCGTCGTCGCCATCGAAGGTGACGTGGTGGGACACCACCCGTTGAGCGACCGGATCGTGGACGTCGAACGCGACGTAGCCGCGCTGGGCGGCGAACAGTGAGCCAGGTGCTCCCGGGGGCAGCCTCCGCAGATCCGGAATCCACAGTTCGATCACGAATCGTCCACCCGGCTCGAGATGCCGGGCAGCGTTCTGGAACATGGCGATCTGCGCGTCCTGACTCAGCACGTTGCTGATCCCGTTGAACACGAGGAACACGAGGAACACGAGGAACACGAGGAACACGAGCGTGAAGGCGCCACCCACTCGGGCGGTCGCCATGTCGCCCAGGGTCACTGGGATTGCCCTCAGCTTGTCGCTTGGTTACGTCACAACAACCTCCTTGTCATCATGGCGCCCAAGCTGCTGGACGCACCCCTCGAACGCCGGCTGAGGGCGCCGGACGCAGGGTGTCCACGGCCACTCACGATGCAGTCACCCGCAAGGCGTCCTGGATCTTGCGCAGCATCTCCGACTCGGCTGGTTTCGAGCGAGCTCTGTTGGCCGTTGCAGCGGACTCGGCGACCGTGCACCAGCGAATCATCCGGCCTCCGCGGACCCTCCAGCGCCGGCACGCTCGTCGAGTCGGTCCGCCGCGACGACCGCACGATCTCCACGCTCGCACAGGACCGTCGGGACGAGCCCCGCCTCACGGAGCCACCCGAGCTGGTCGCGGAGCAAGGCCGGCTGGTCGATGCCAGCTTCGAGAGGAATCGCATCGTCGACCGGCGACTCTGGGAGCACGACGTCGCAGATCACGGATCGGCCACCGATGCGCAGCGCGGTCGCGATCCGCCTGTACAGCCTCGGGCCAACCGAGGTGGACCATGAGCCCGTCCGGGGGGCCACCCTGACCGTGGATGCGGGTCTCCACGGCACCGCCGAGCCGGTCGTGATCCTCCTGGGACGCCGAGTCGATGACGATCCG
>SKSP01000185.1 GCA_007122945.1 Ilumatobacteraceae bacterium
GAGGGGGCCACGACGATCAGCGGGGTGCACCACATCGATCGTGGCTACGACGACCTCGTCGGCCGCCTGCGCGCCGTCGGCGCGGACATCGAGCGGATCAGCGCGAGCTGACGTCGTCGACGATGTCGCCGGAGCGATCGCCCGGGTCGTGGCCGGCGTCGTGGCCGGCGTCGAGCGGCAGGGCGTCGACCCGACGCTTCACGACGGCGAGCGCCGCGGCGATCACCACGATCGGGATGATCACGAGGGCGAAGCCCTCCCAACCGGGATGGTGCGCGAGGATCGCCGCGACGAGCGGTACTTCCTCCATGAATCGGCATCGTACGCCGTCCGCTGATTGAATGGTCGTCGAGATGCGAGAGCAAGTGGAAGCCACCATCGAAGTCATCCGTCCGGCACTCCAGGCCGACGGGGGCGACATCGTCCTGCGCGACGTCGACCCCGAGACCGGCATCGTGCAGGTCACCCTGGTCGGCGCGTGCGGCACGTGTCCGGTGTCGACCGACACGTTGAAGGCCGGCATCGAGCGGATCATGCGCGACCGCGTCGACGGCGTCACCGAGGTGATCAACGTCACCGAGGCGACGGTGTGAGCGCTCCGACGTGAGCCGCGCCCGGCGCCCACCCGATGAGCTCTTCGCCGAAGCTCGTGCCGGTGACCGTTCGGCGCTTGCCCGCCTCCTCTCGGTCATCGAACGCGGTGGCCCCGACGCCCGAGCCGTCGGTCGTCTGTCACACCCGCTGAGCGGGTCGGGGTATCTCGTCGGCCTCACCGGCGCTCCCGGGGCGGGCAAGAGCACGCTCACGAGCGCCACGATCGCCCACCTCCGGTCATTCGACGAGGAGGTCGCCGTGCTGGCGATCGACCCGTCGTCGCCGTTCAGCGGCGGGGCGATCCTGGGCGACCGCGTGCGCATGCAGGACCACGCCACCGACGCCGGCGTGTTCATCCGATCGATGGCGACGCGCGGCCACCTCGGCGGTCTGACGCTGGCGACGCCCGAGGCCGTCCGGTTGCTCGACGCCGTCGGGCGCAAGTGGATCCTCGTCGAGACCGTCGGCGTCGGGCAGGTCGAGGTCGAGATCGCCGGGAAGGCCGACACGACCGTCGTCGTCGTCAACCCCGGGTGGGGCGACAGCGTGCAGGCGAACAAGGCCGGCCTGATGGAGATCGCCGACGTCTTCGTGATCAACAAGGCCGACCGCTCGGGTGTCGATCAGACCCGACGTGACCTCGAGCAGATGCTCGACCTGTCCGACCTCGACCACGACGAGCACGGCGCCGGGTGGCGGCCTCCGATCGTCGCCACCGTGTCGACCACGGGCGACGGCGTGGCCGAACTGTGGGACGCCGTCCTCGCGCACCGCGAGCACGCCGAATCGACCGGGCTCCTCGAACGGCGCCGGACCCACCGGATCCGCGAGGAGCTCCGCGAGATCGTGACCGAGCGCCTCCGCGAGCGAGCCCGTGAGCTGTGCACCGGCGAACGCTGGGACGAGCTCGCCGAGCAGGTGCTCGACCACACCGTCGACCCGTGGTCCGCCGCCGACGAGATGCTCGCCCCCGTCGACGCCTGACGACCCACCCACCGACCCGTCCGCGTCAACCGGCCAGATCCGGTCGATCGGCGCGGACGGTTCGGGTGGTGGGTACCTGATCCGTCCGCGTCAACCGGCCAGATCCGGTCGATCGGCGCGGACGGTTCGGGTGGCGACGAGGTGGGCGATCTCGGCTTCGACCCGCGCCGGGTGCTCGAGGTCGCGCCACCAGACGTCGACGATCTCCCAGCCCATCCGGCGCAGCATCCCCTTGCGGCGGGCGTCGCGGTGCTGGGCCTCGGGCGTCGCGTGCCAGCGCCACGACTGGCACTCGATGCCGATCCGGCGGCGCGGCTCGGCGAGATCGAGCTCGGCGAGCACGTTGCCCCGGCCGTCGATCACGGGGTACTCGTCGACGAAGCGCAGCCCGGTGCGCTGGAGGAGCCGCTTCGCCAGCCGCTGGAACCAGCTGCGGGGGAGCGTGCGGCCATCGCGCTCGTCGAGGAGCCGCAACAGCGCCGGTGGGCCGGGACGCCCCCGGCGGCGCCATCGGGTGGCCACCTCGGACAGCTCGGCGATCGTGTGGCCCTGCCGGAGGGCGCTGTCGAGCGCCTTCGCCGTCGGGCCGAGCCCGGCGCTGGGCGCCAGCAGTGTGAGCGTGGCGGCGACGGTCAGCGTCGGGATGCCGTCGACCTCGGTGACGTCGTCGGGGGTCAGGCCGCGCGTGTGGTGGGTGATCGTGCGCGGCGGCGGTTGCGGCCACGAGCCCTTCTTGCAGATGACGTCGACGAGGTCGTAGCGGTCGAAGCCGTCGAGGCCGTGCAGCCGGGCGGCGGCGCCGTGCGACAGGACCGTGCGGCCCGGGGCCCGGACGGCGGCGAGTGCCCGCTGGTGCCAGGTGTCGGGCGCCGACGTCGACACGAGGACGCCGGCCGCCGGACGGTGGAGGATGCCGGCGTCGAGGAGGTGGCGCTCGGCACGTCGGCTCACGCCGAGGTCGCGCGAAGCGACGCTGTCGGCGACGCCGTGGCTGGTCGCCATGGCCTCCAGGAGACGTTGGGTGGGTGTTCGGTTCTGGTGCGGAGCTTCCATACCCCCCATGGGCACGAGCCGCGGGCGCGAAGGGAAGGTCGCTGCGAGAGGTCGTCGGCCGCGGCGTCAGGTCGCCGGTTGCGGATCGCGAGCGAGGCGGTGCATCACGAACAGGGCCCCGTAGCCGGGGTGGCCGTCGGCCTGGCGGGCCGCGTCGGTCGCGACGTACTCGTCCACGATCGACTGGATGCGGCACGTGAACTCGGCGAGTTGCGCGTCGTCGAGGTGGAGGTGGAAGCGGGAGAGCTGGACGACGGGGTCCGGGCCGGCCTCCCGGAGCTCGTGGCGGAACGCGTTGAGGAGCGCCGGCTCGCCGGGGGCCTCCTCGTCGTCGAGGACCCCGAATCTGAGGGACCACGCGAGCCCGGTCGACCGGTACGGCTTCTCGTAGGCGCCGCTCGGTCCCTTGCGGACGTCGGTCGGCTCGAGGAACCCGGCGTCCACGAGCAGGCGCAGGTGGTGCAGAACCGTGGACGGATCGAGCCCGAGGCGGTCCGCGAGCTCCTTGTTCGTGCGCTCGTGTCCCGTGCAGAGCCGCAGGATCCGGATCCGGGTCGAGTTGCCGACGGCCTCGATCTGGACGTCGGACGGTTCGCGGCGGTTCATCGGGCCCAGGGTAGTCGCCCGTGAGAGGAAGTATTGGATAGTTTCCAAGCGATTGGATAATCTCCAATGGATGAGATCGGTGGTCACATCGCCCGCGAGTGCGGTCGCGCCCCGCTCGTTCGGGACGCTGGTCGTCTCATCGGGGCTCTCGAACCTCGCCGACGGCATCGTCAAGGTCGCCCTCCCGCTGCTCGCCGCCGCCTCGACGCGGTCGCCCGCGGCCGTCGCCGCGCTCGAGTTCGTGCGTTCCGCACCGTGGTTGGTGACGTCGCTGCACGTCGGGGTCTTCGTCGATCGCGTCGACCGCCGGCGCACGATGGTGGCCGCCAACATCGTGCGGGCACTCGCCGTCGCGGTGCCCGCGGTCGCACTCGTCGGCGGTCATGTCTCGCTCTGGCTGTTGTTCGTGGCCGCCCTCGGTGCGGGCGTCTCCGAGGTCTTCTACGACACGGCGGCGCAGACCGTCGTGCCGGCCGTCGTCCCACGCGAGCGGCTCGACCGCGCCAACGGTCGCCTGTACGCCGTCGAGTTGGGGGCCCAGGAGCTCGTCGGGCCGGTCGTCGCAGGAGTGCTCGTCGCGACGGCCCTCACGCTCTCGCTCGCGGCACCCGTCGCTCTCTGGGTGGCCGCGGTGATCGCGCTGTCGACCATGCCCGGGCGGTTCCGGGTCGCCCGGGTCGGTCCGCGCGCTCCCGTCCGGGCCGACCTGCGCGAGGGGCTCGCGTTCCTGCTGGGCCACGACGTGCTGCGGACGATGGCGCTGATGGTCGGTGCGGTCAACCTGGCGACGAGCGCGGTGTTCGCCGTGCTCGTGCTGTACGCCGTCGGACCCGAGTCGGAGATGGGCCTCTCCGAACCCGGCTTCGGGCTGCTGTTCGCGGTGTTCGCGACCGGCGGCCTGGCCGGCAGCCTGCTCGTCGGACGTGTCAACCGGGTGCTCGGGCGGGCCCGTACCTTCCCCGTGTCGGTGCTCGGCATGGCCGGTCTCCCGGCGACGCTCGCGCTCTCGGCGGACGTGCGTGTGGTCGGGGCCGCGGCGTTCGTGAGCGGGGTGGCGATGATGCTGTGGAACGTCACGACGGTCTCGTTCCGGCAGCGGATCACGCCGGACCACCTGCTCGGCCGCGTGAACAGCGCCTATCGGTTGGTGGCCTGGGGCACCCGCCCGCTCGGTGCCGCGCTCGGCGGTGCGATCGGGCACGTCGCGGGGCTCCGCGGGGTGTTCGTCGTGATGGCCGTCGTCACCGCCGCGGCGCTCGTCCCGAACCGTCGGTTGACCGAGCGGAACCTCGCGGTGGCCGAGGCGAGGTCGCTCCGATCGACGACGTGATCGAGGCGCTCCCGGGCGTGCCACACTGAGTCGATGGGAGTCGAACTGGAACGTCGGGACGACGGGGTCGCCGTGGTGACCCTCGCCAACGGCAAGGTCAACGCGTTGTCGGGGGCGGTGGTGGGCGAGCTCGCCGAGGTGGCGGCCGAGCTGACCGCGGATCCGCCCGGCGCGGTCGTCGTCACCGGGGGCGAGCGGATCTTCGCCGCCGGCGCCGAGATCTCCGAGTTCGGCGGCCCGGCCGAGGGTCGTGAGATCACCGAACGGATCCACGCCGCGACCGGCGCGATCGCGGCGATCCCGCGACTCGTCGTCGCCGCGGTCAGCGGATACGCCCTCGGCGGCGGCTGCGAGTTGGCGCTGGCGTGCGACTACCGGATCGCCAGCGAGAAGGCCGTGTTCGGCCAGCCCGAGATCCTCCTCGGGATCATCCCCGGTGGCGGCGGTACCCAGCGGCTCGCGCGGGTGGTCGGCGCCAGCCGGGCCAAGGAGATGTGCCTGACCGGCCGGCAGGTGCGCGCCGACGAGGCGTTGCGGATCGGTCTCGCCGACGAGGTCGTGCCCCACGAGGAGCTCCACGACCGGGCGTTCGCGCTCGCCGCCGAGGTCGCACGGGGAGCGCTCGCCGCCCAGGCGCTCACCAAGCAGGCGATCGACCGGGGCCTCGACCAGACCCTCGCCGACGGCCTCGCCATCGAGCGCGACGCCTTCGAGGCCGTGTTCCACACCGACGACAGCCAGATCGGGGTCGCCAGCTTCCTCGAGCACGGCCCCGGCAAGGCGAGCTTCACCGGCCGCTGACCCCGTTTCCGTCCGCGCCGATCGGCCGGATCCGGCTGATCGGTCCAGACGGTTCAGCCGCTGGCGGTGGTGACGTCGACGTAGACGTCGTGGGTGCGGGCGGCGATCGCGTCCCAGGTGTAGGTCGCGTCGAGCAGCTCGGCGCCACGGCGACGCATGTCGGCGGCGAGCTCGGGATCGTCGAGCAGCTGCTCGATGCGGTCGGCGAGCTGGTCCGCGTTGCCGGGCTCGAACAGCAGCGCCGACCCCGTGCCGCCGACGAGCTCGGCCAGGCCGCCGGTGTCGGCGACGATCAGCGGAGCACCGCCGGCGAGCGCTTCGAGCGCGACCACCCCGAACGGCTCGTACAACGACGGGATCACGACGCACGCCGCCCGGTGGATCGTGTCGCGCAGCTCGGGGTCCGACAGGAACCCCGGCAGCGTGACGACGTCGCTGACCCCTTCGATGTCGACCTGTGACTGCAGCTCGGGGAGGTACGAACCCCGGCCGGCGATCACGCACTCGATGTCGCCGCGGCGCAATCGCAGCGTCGAGATCGCGCGGGCCAGCACCTGGAACCCCTTCTCGTACTGCACCCGGCCCCACGTCAGGATCAGCGGTGGTGCGTCGGGGTCGGGCTGCGGCCCGTCCGCCCGCCACCAGGCCGGGTCGATGCCGTTCGGGATGCGGTGCACCCGGGCCGGGTCGAGCTCGAAGCCCCCGACGATCTCGCGGACCATCAACTTCGTGCTCGTGATCACACGCGCCGATCGGAACGCCAGCCACCACTCGACGCTGTTGATGTCGCTCGGCTCGCCGGGCGGCAGATGACCGCCGTGGCGGCCGCGCTCGGTACCGTGCAACGTGGTCACCAGCGGGACGTCGTACCAGCGTGAGAGCACGTCCCCGGCCCACGCGACCGGCCAGTCGTGGGCGTGCACGACGTCGGGCCGCCACCCGCCGAGCGTCGCCGCCCGGGTCACGAGCGCGTGGTTCGCCGACGCCGTGCGGGCGATCGCCGATCCGCCGGCGATCCACGGCATGTCGACGTCGGCCCGCACGACCCGGACACCGTTGCGGTCGGCGTCGTGCTCGGCCATCGGGTGGCGGCGGGTCAAGAGCACGATCTCGTCGTCGCCGGTGGCCAGCGCGTGGGCCAGGCCGTCGACGTGGGCGGCGATGCCGCCAGCCGTGCCGGGCGGGTATTCCCAACTCAGCATGAGCACGCGCACGGCCGCGCACCCTACCGCCGCCTATCCTGGACGGTCGTGCCCGGCGATCCGCTCCCCACCGACGCGATCGGTCCGCTCGACCTCCACCTGTTCAACGAGGGCAGTCACCGGCGCCTGTGGGAGCTGCTCGGCCCGCAACGGACCGGAGGCGGCGTGCGCTTCGCCGTGTGGGCGCCCGACGCCCGCTCCGTGGCGGTGGTGGGCGATTGGAACGGGTGGACGCCGCAGCCGCTCGATCCGGTCGAGTCGTCGGGTATCTGGGCGGGCGTGACGGCCGCCGAACCCGGCCACCACTACAAGCTCGAGGTGACCGGCGCCGACGGGCGCACGGTCCGCAAGGCCGACCCGATGGCGCGCCGCACCGAGGCCCCGCCGAGCGACTCGAGCGTCGTCCCGTCGTTCGCCGATCACGACTGGCACGACGGCGAGTGGCTCGCCCGTCGCGGCGCCGTCCGGCGCGGCGAGGCGCCGATGCGCATCTACGAGGTCCACCTCGGGTCGTGGCGTCACGGCGTGGCCGACTGGGACGCGCTCGCCGAGCAACTGTCCGAGCACGCCGCCGACCTCGGGTTCACCCACGTCGAGTTGCTCCCGGTCGCCGAGCACCCGTTCACCGGATCGTGGGGTTACCAGGTGAGCGGGTACTACGCCCCGACCGCCCGGTTCGGCGACCCCGACGGCCTCAAGCGCTTCGTCGACACCCTCCACGCCCGCGGACTCGGTGTGATCCTCGACTGGGTGCCCGCTCACTTCCCACGCGACGAGTGGTCCCTCGGTCGCTTCGACGGCACCGCGCTCTACGAGCACGCCGACCCCCGTCGCGGCGAGCACCCCGACTGGGGCACGTACGTGTTCAACCTCGGTCGCCACGAGGTCCGCAACTTCCTCGTCGCCAACGCGCTCTACTGGTTCGACGAGTTCCACGTCGACGGTCTGCGCGTCGACGCCGTCGCCTCGATGCTGTACCTCGACTACTCGCGCACCGACGGGGAGTGGGTGCCCAACGAGCACGGCGGCAACGAGGACCTCGACTCGATCCGGTTCCTCCGTGAGGTCAACGACGTCGTCGCGGACGAGCACCCCGACGTGCTGATGATCGCCGAGGAGAGCACGGCGTGGCCCGGCGTCACCCGACCGACGGTCGAGGGCGGCCTCGGGTTCACCCACAAGTGGAACCTGGGCTGGATGCACGACACGCTCGAGTACTTCGCCCGCGAGCCGGTGCACCGCCGCCACCACCACGGCGACCTCGGCTTCACGCTGCTGTACGCGTTCCACGAGCGGTTCCTGCTGCCGCTCAGCCACGACGAGGTCGTCCACGGCAAGGGCAGCCTGCTCGCCAAGATGGCCGGTGACGACTGGCAGAAGTTCGCCAACCTTCGAGCGCTGTTCGCCTGGCAGTGGGCGATGCCCGGACCACCGCTGCTGTTCATGGGTTCCGAACTGGCCCCGTGGGAGGAGTGGACCGAGGCGCACGGACTTCCCTGGCACCTGCTCGAGCACGGGCCCCACCGCGGCGTGCGCGACCTCGTCCACACCCTCAACCGGGCCGCCGACACGTGGCCCGCCGTGTGGCGCCGCGACCACGACCCCGAGGGGTTCCAGTGGCTCGAACCCGACGACGCCGAGCACAGTGTGTACGCGTTCCTCCGCTGGGACGCCGACGGGAGGACGGCGGTGGCCTGCACGGCCAACTTCACACCGGTCCCGCGGCCCGGCTACCGGGTGGGGCTGCCGTGGGCTGGCGATTGGCAGGTCGTGATCGACACCGACGCCCCGGCGTTCGGCGGCAGCGGTGCCCGCGGGGTCGTACCGACCGTCGCGGCGACCGACGCCGAGCCGTGGCAGGGCCAGCCCGCCTCCGCTGTGCTCGACCTCCCGCCGCTCGCCGTGGTCTGGCTGGCGGCGCCGAGCCCTGGTCGCCGTCGCTGACGAGGGTCC
>SKSP01000216.1 GCA_007122945.1 Ilumatobacteraceae bacterium
AGCAGCCCGAGGGTCGACCCGTCGTCGCCGAAGACCGCGCCCGCGTATCCGGGGAGCAGCATGCGGATCGGCATCCCGAACATCGAGGCGAGGAACGCGAACGCCAGCAGGCTCAGGGTCGTCCGATCGCGGCCCAGGTAGGCGAAGCCGCTCGCCAACCCCTTGAGGCTCCTCCCCGACGCCGCGGATCGGGTGTCGTCCGTCGACGTGGTGGAATCGCTCACGAACGCGTTGCTCGGTGTGTCGGCGCGGCTGCGCTCCAACTCCTCCGGGCTCATGATCCGGACGAAGAACAGCATGCCGACCGAGATCGCGTACATCGCGCTCATCGATGCATACACCCACCCCGGGCCGATCCAGTCGATCAGGAAGCCCCCGGCCGCCGGCGCGAGGATCTGCATGAGGTTCATGCCGGCGGTCTGCAACGGGATCGTGTTCATGAGCCGGCCCATGCCGACGACCTCGGGCAGCAACGACTGGCGCGAGGGCATCACGATGGCGAACGTCAGGCCATGGGCGACCGCCCCGAGGACGAGGTGCCAGAACGCCAGAGCGCCGCTGAAGACCAACACCGCGATGATCGCGGCGACGACGAGACTCGTGATCTGACCGAGTTGGAGTACGGACCGTCGGGAGCGCCGGTCGGCGACCAGGCCGCCGATCGGCGAGAGCAGGAGCATCGGCACCGCGGACGAGAGGCTGACGACGCCGAGCGCGGCGAACGAGCCGGTGAGCTGGTACGCGAGGTATCCACGGACCAGCATCTCCATGCTCATCGCCGCGTTCCACCAGATCATCGCGCCCATGTACATGCGGAACGGCCTGAACCGGAGTCCCTCGAACGCGCGCCCGAGGGGCAGGTGCGGCCGGCGCGCGCTCGCCGCGCGCCGAGCGTCCAGCGCCGTGGAGGCGGCACCCACGCCGTCCCCCGAAACGTCCGTCGTCGACCCGCGAGCCGTCGGGTGGCCGACGGATCCGTCGTTCATTCAGGTCCGTCCACGACCAGGAGGCGCTCGAGGACCGGGATCGCCTCACCGATCAGGACCCGCTCGGCCGCCGTGAGCTGGCCGAGGCGGGGCGCCAGCCACCCGATGCCGGCGCGGCGGAGATCGGCCAGCAGCCGCTCACCGCCGGGACTGAGCGCGAGCACGACGCGACGGCGGTCGTCCGGATCGACGTGCCGATCCGCGAGGCCCTTGGCCACGACGGATTCGGCGATCTTGCTGGCCGACGGCACCCGCACGTGCTCGTGCTCGGCGATCTGACCGATCGTGCAGGGCCCGTGTCGCGCCAACGTCGCCACCACGGCCAGCTGGGACGGTGTGACGTCGCCCCGCGAGTGCGAGCGGATCTGCCGGGCCAGCCGGAGCAGGACGAGCCGCAAGCGACCGACCTGATCGTCGGTCAGGACGGGGTCCGCGTGCCCATCGGTGGAGCGCTCGGGTGGGCTCGGAGCGGGCTGCCCGGGTGACACGGCCATGATAGTTAGGCTAGCTAAGCAACTCGTCGTGTACCATTCCGACCTGGCACGACCGCGACTGGAGAAGATCGAGAGATGACGACAGCGGACTCTTTGGCCCGGCTCCACGAGGACGAGCGACAGATCCGCGGTCTGATCGCCCGGCTCGCCCACCTGGCGGACTACGGCGACCTCGACGAGTACATGACGCTGTTCACCGACGACGCTACGTGGGACCTCGGCGGGACCGTCGTCCGAGGTGCCGAGGAGATCCGCGCCGACCGGGTGGAGCGCCGCGAGCAGGGCACCCAGGGTCCCGGCACGAACACGCGCCACATGAACACGACGTCGTGGGTCGAGGTCGACGGGTCCGATGTGGCGACGGCGCACTCGTACTTCCTCTTCGTGCGCGATGCGAGCACGGCCCCGACACTGGGCGTGACCGGTCGCTACCACGACACCTTCCGGCGAACGCCCGACGGCTGGAAGATGGCCCACCGGCGCATCCACATGGCCGACTGAACTGCTCCCCCGAGGAAGGACGACACATGAAGTTCGCAGCGGCGATGCCCGGGACCAACCACATGCCGGGCACACCGACGTGGTCTCACGAGCTGACGGCATCCGACGCGCGTGCGATCGTCGCGACGATCGACGAGTCGGGCTACGACTCGATCACGACGTCGGAACACCTCGGGATGCCCTACTTCGAGGTCCCGCGCCTCGGCCCGTGGTGGGTCGACTGCCTGAGCCAGATGGCGTTCATCGCGGGGGCGTCCGCACGCGTGCGCATCGACGCCACGGTCCTCGTCGTGCCCTACCACCATCCGCTGGCGCTGGCGAAGGCGTTGTCGACGATCGACCAGCTCTCGGGCGGACGACTCAACGTCTCGGTCGGCGTCGGGCACGCCGTTCGGGAGTTCGAGGTCCTGGGCGTGCCGTTCGAGGAGCGCGGCCGCCGCACCGACGAGATCCTCGAAGCGATGAAGATCCTGTGGACCGAATCCGAGCCGGTCTTCGAGGGCGCGTACTACTCGATCGAGGGGCTGGCCTTCGAGCCCAAGCCCGTGCAGCAGCCGCGCCCCCCGATCATGGTCGGGGGCAACTCGAAGCCGGCCCTCCGTCGCGCGGCGCGCCACGACGGGTGGCAACCCAACCCGACCGACTTCACGCTCGCGGACCTCCCCCCGCTGCTCGACTACCTGCGATCGCAGCCCGAATATGCGGGCAAGGAGGACACCTTCGACCTGTTCTGGCTGTCCGGCGTACCGGACCTTCCCCAGCTCTCGTTCGGGTCGTCGTCGGAGACCGAGCGCGCGGCGTTCGTCGGCGCGGTGCTCGAGGGGATCGACCGGCTCCGCTCGCACGGGATCACGCGGACGTCGCTCCCACGCGTCGACACGGCCTCGGCCGACGAGTTCCAGGAGTACGTGCGATGGTTCGCCGAGGAGATCGCTCCCCGGCCCTGACCGGGTCGGCCGACTACCCGGCGGGACCCGCCCGGGACACGAGCTCCTGCCAGCCGCCGAGCCGATCGGGGCCGAAACGCTCGATCTCGGCATCCAGGTCGAGCGGTCGCGTCGGAACGATGTCGGTGCTGTTCCGCTCGTCGGCACCGATCGGGACCTGCCACATCACCTCGAACTCGATCCCGTCCGGATCCTTCGCGTAGAGGCTCTTCGTGAGCGTGTGGTCCGAGGCACCGACGAGCGACGCACCGAGCCGCTCGCGCACCGCACGCAGGACCCGGAGGGTGGGCACCTCCCACGCCAGGTGGTACAGCCCCGGCGAGTGGGGAGGCGGAACGTGCTGGTTCGTCGCGAACAGCGCGAGGTCGTGATCGTTCGGAGAGGCCGGGGCCTTCAAGAAGACCGCGCCCGGCATCCCGCCGAGCTCGACGAGCCCGAGCACCCGCTGGTAGAATGACGACGAACGGGCCGGGTCACGCACCCACAGCACCGCGTGGTTGAGACCGACCGTCCCACGCTCCACGGGGTCCGGTTCGCTGTCGGTCATGTCGGTCGGGTTCCCGATCGAACCCTCATGCGAGCTTGAACACCCGCGCCGCGTTGTCGTGCCCGATCTTCACCGCGTCGGCATCCGGGACGTCGGCGAGGACCTTCTCCAGGGTGCGCCGACTGGCGGGGAAGACGCCGTCCTGGTGCGGGTAGTCGGACTCCCACATCAGGTTGTCGGCCCCGATGTGCTCGAGTGAGGCGATGGCGAAGGCGTCGGTCACCATGCAGGCGTACATGTGCTCGCGGTACAGCTCGCTGGGCGGCCGCGTGGCGCCCGAGGCGTCGCCGTGGATGTGCCAGGACTTCTCGGCCCGCTCGACCATGTACGGGATCCACCCGGCGCCACCCTCCGACAGGACGGCCCGCATCTTGGGGAAGCGCTCGAAGATCCCCGAGAAGATCCAGTCGGCGAAGGCGATCATCGAGTTGGTGCCGAACAGGGCGATGAGCACCGATGGCGGAGCCTCCGACGACGAGGTGATCATCCGCGACGACGACCCGATGTGCATGCACACCGGCACGTCGGCGGCGCTCACCGCGGCCCACAACGGGTCCCAGTGGTCGGTGTGCACCGACGGCAGACCGAGCACCACCGGGTTCTCCGAGAAGGCCACCGCCCGGGCACCCTTGGGCACCAGGCGCTCCATCTCGGCCACGGCCAGCTCCACGTCCCACAACGGCAGGATGGCCAGCGAGATGAGCCGTTCGGGGTCGGCCGCGCACCACTCGTCGAGGATGAAGTCGTTGTAGGCCCGGAGGCAGGCCAGCCCCAGCTCACGGTCCTTGCCCATCATGAAGCGGTGGCCGGCGAAGCGGGTGAAGTTGGGGAAGCACAGCGAGGCCCACACCCCGTCGACGTCCATGTCCTCGAGTCGGGCGTGGGGCTCGTGACAGCCGGGGCGCATCTCGTCGAATCGGGCCATGCCGTTCGGGCGTTGGCCGCGGGTGGTCTCGTCGCGCAGGCGCACGATGCTCTGCGAGAGCGGCACCAGCTCGTCCTCGTAGCGCCAGCCGTGGCCGCCGCCGTCGAGCTCCACGACGCGCGGACACACGTCGTGCCACTTGGACGGGAGCCGGTCGAGCCACAGGTGGGCAGGCTCGATGACGTGGTCGTCGACGGAGATCAGGCGGGTGTCGGTGGGCAGCACGGTGGCTCGCTGGGATGGCGGGGTGGGCTGGGATGGCGGGGTGGGCGGACGATCGTCGGGATCGCTCGTGTCGCCAAACTACCGATCGTTCGATCTGGTGTCCATCGTCGGGTCGGTCATCGGCGTCCAGCCGGACGCGAGGTGGTTGCCACCGTCGACGTCGACGGTGATGCCGGTGATCGCTGCGGCGTCGTCGGAGAGCAGGAAGCACACCGTCGCCGCGATGTCGTCGGCCGTCGTCATGCGCTGCAGGGGCGTCTGCGTGCCGGCCGCCGCGCCTCCGTCGGATTGCCACATGGTGCGGGTAGCGGAGGTCATCGTCAGCCCGGGCGCGACCCCGTTGACGCGGACGCCGTCCGCCGCCAGGTCACGGGCGAGCGTGCGCGTCATCGCGTTGAGCGCTGCCTTGCCGGCCGCGTAGGCCAGCATCGACGGTGTCGTCTTGTTGACGGTCCCGCTCGAGATGTTCACGACCGCACCCCCGTCGTCGGCGAGTCCGCCGCGCACCGCCGCCTGCACCAACGCGAGCGCGCTCCAGGTGTTGAGCTCGAAGGTGTCGACCAGGTCCGCACGTGTGATCTCCCTGGGTGAACCGCGGTACGTCGCGCCACCCACCGTGTTCACGACGAGGTCGATGCGACCGAAGGCGTCGACCGCGGCGGCGACGATGCGTCCGGGGACACCGTCGTCACCGACGGGGCCGACCACCGACACGACCGGCACCCCCGCCGCACGCAACGCCGCCTCGGTCGCGTGGAGCGGTTCGGGTGTGCGCCCGTTGATCACGACGGCCGCACCTTCGGCGCCGAGCCGGAAGGCGGTCGACCGACCGATGCTCGGATCGTGGGACGCCCCGCTGATGACGGCGACCTTCCCGGTGAAACGTCGGCAGCCGGTGTCGCCGGTCGGGTTCTCGCTCATGGACATCATCCTCCTCGATCCGTCATGCTCGTTCCGTCGCGCCGGACTCCGTCGGGCCGCCGTTGCGTCGTTCGATCGCGCTCCACAGGTCGTCGGGGATCTCCACGGCGCCCTCCGCACCGACCGTGACGTGGACGGACCGGCAGGTCGCCGCCACGCCACCGGACGACCGGTCGACGAGCCACTGCTCCATCACGAACGAGCGCCGTGACCGCGAGGAGACCCACGTCGCACACTCGAGATCCGCACCGCCGACCACCTCGGACTCGAAGCGCGTGCTGAGCTCGCGCAGGAGCGGCACCACCGGCCGGTGCCAGAGGTCGTCGATGTCGATGCCGGCGAGGTACTCGTTGCGCGCCTCGAAGAACATGCGCTCGATCTCGAGGTTGCTGACGTGGAACCCCGCTGTGTCGACCGGCGTCGTCGCCGTCGACCGCACGCCCCGGGGCCGATCATCGCGTCGATCCGACCTCGACACGGGACGTCAGCGCCGCTTCGGGTAACGGTGCGTGCGACCGTTCTCGTCGGTGAACCCGTACATCTCGCCCAGCTCGCCCGTCCAGTAGTACCGGCCCGAGTGCTGCGTGCGGTCGGGGTCGGCGGCCAAGGCGACGACCGCGCGACCGTGATAGCGGGGCGTCTCCAGCCCGTCGGCTCCGCCGAAGCGCTCGAAGCGCTCGGTGTGACCGGCCAGGATCTCGGCATCGATGCCCTCGGTACGTGTCACGTTCGGCCACAGCGAGACGACGGCGACGCCGCGGTCGCGCAAGTCGTGTGCCATGTCGGCCGTCATCTTGTCGAGCGCCGCCTTCCCGACACCGTAGGGGACGTTGTAGAGGTACTTGCGGGCTCCGAGCGCCGAGACGTTCACGATGAGCGCGCCGTCGCTCGCGCCCGCGGCCAGCAGCAGCGGGGCGGCACACACGGACGCCACGTAGGCGGATCGGGTGCCCACGTCGACGATGTCGTGCCACGCATCGATCGGGAGCTCCCAGAACGGCTTGCCGATCGTCGCGCCGAAGCTCGACGCGTCGAACACGCTGTTGACGAGGACGTGTAACGCGCCGTGCTCGGTGCCGATCCGCTCGACGAGGGACGCGATGTCGGCATCCGACGTGGCGTCGCAGCGGACGGGCGTCGCTCGACCACCGAGGGCCTCCACATCGGCCACCGTCGACATCACCGAGCCGGGACGGTCCGCTCCCGGGTCGAGGGTGCGACCCGCCACGTGGACGTGTGCGCCCGCCGCGCCCAGTTCGAGCGCGATCCCGCGTCCGATCCCCCGTGACGCCCCCAGGACGAGGGCGACCCTTCCGCTGAGTTGTTGCATCGACGTTCCTTCCTCGGGTGCAGCCCCATCGTACAAAACGAATGTTTGGTAGATGCGAGATGGCTCGCACTCACGGAGTTCGGGAAGGCGCAGCCGCGATGCGATGATGTCCCATGCTCGTCCCCGACGTCGGGTTCACGCCGACCATCCCGAACCTCGTGCGGCGCCTGGCGGACCACTGGGGTGACCGGGAGTTGCTGGTCACCCCCGACGCACGCCTCACGTACGCGGACGCCGAACGCACGACGCGGCGTGTGGCGAAGGAGTTGCTCGCCCGTGGGCACGGCAAGGGATCGAGGATCGGGTTCCTGTTCGGCAACACCACCGACTGGGTCGTGCTGTGGCTCGCCATCGCCAGGATCGGCGGTGTCGCGATGCCGTTCCCCACCACCTATCAGCCGGCCGAGCTGCGCACCGCACTGCGGATCGGCGACACGCGCACACTCGTGGTCCCGGCCGAGCTGTTCGGTCGTGACATGGCCGAGTTCCTGGAGTCCGCGATCCCCGGGTTGGCCGATGCCCACGAGCACGTGCTCCGGCTGCCCGCCGTCCCCTGTCTCGACCACGTCTGGACGACGACGCCCATCCGCCGCGCGTGGGCGGGTGGGATCGACCTCCGCCCCGGCTCGGACGGCGACCATCCCGAGATCGCCGAGGACTACTTCACCGCGATCGAATCCCAGGTCCACCCGTCCGACCCGATGCTCGTCATCTTCACCTCGGGGACCACCGCGGAGCCCAAAGGAGTCGTCCACTCGCACGGCACCTACGTCCGCCACGCCCACAACGTCGCGGACGCGAACGACGTGCCCGGCGACCTGCGTGTCCTCGGCGGTGCACCGTTCTTCTGGATCGGTGGTGTCAGCCACACGCTCGGTCCGCTGATGGTGCGCGGCAACACCCTGCTCTGCACGCCGAAGTTCGACGCCGACGGCGCGCTCGACCTGATCGAGCGCGAACGTGCGACCGTGGTCAACGTGTTCCCGTACATGGCGCAGCGCCTGGCCGAACGGGCTCGCCTGACCGGCCGCGACCCCACCTCGATCCCGTTCCCCGCCCCGTCGGACGTGCCCTCCGATCGCCGGACTGCAGCCTTGGGGATGACGGAGACCTGCGCGACGTACATCGCGACCGGGCCCCGCGGCCACGTGATCCCCGAGGAGCATCGAGGGGCTCAGGGCTTCCCGGTGCCGTTCTCGGAGTACCGCATCGCCGACCTCGCGACCGGCGAGACCCTGGCGGAGGGCGTCGAGGGCGAGATCTGCGTGCGGGGCTACAGCCTGATGCTCGGGATGTGCAAGCGCGAACGCCACGAGGTCTTCGACGACGACGGGTGGTACCACACGGGCGACAAGGGATACCTCGCCGGGCCGTACATCCACTTCACCGGCCGCGCCAAGGACCTCATCAAGACCACCGGCGCCAACGTCTCCCCGCGGGAGGTCGAGGTCGTGCTCGACTCCCACCCCGACGTCCTCGTCTCGGTGGTCGTCGGGATCGACGACCACCGACGCGGCGAGGTCGTCGGGGCGGTGGTGGTTCCCGCCGCAGGTGCGGTGATCGATCCCGTCGAGGTCGTGACGTGGGCCGATCGGGAGCTCTCCTCGTACAAGGTCCCCCGTCGCGTCCTGATCGTCGACGAGTCCGACGTGCCGTACCTGGGAACCGGCAAGCTCGACCGGCGGACGCTCGCCGACCGGCTCC
>SKSP01000227.1 GCA_007122945.1 Ilumatobacteraceae bacterium
AACTCGGTGTACTGCTCCTCGAACATGAGGTGCAGCGTCTGGAACATCGGGCCGGTGACGTTCCAGTGGTAGTTGTGGGTCTTCAGGTACAACGTGTAGGAGTCGGCGAGCAGCCGCGCCAGCCCTTCCGCGATCTCGAGGCGATCAGCCTCGCTGATGCCGATGTCGATGTGCATCTCGCTCATTCGTGTGCTCCTGGAGGGTCCGGGTCGGCCAGGCGGGTCGCCGGGTCCTGGCGGTAGTAGCCGACCAGCTCACCGTACAGCTCGGGGTGCTGACGTCGCAGCTCGTGCGGGCGGGCGAGGAAGACCTCGGTCGCCACGGCGAAGAACTCCCCCGGGTTGGTCCCGGCGTACGGCCGCAGGACGTTCGGCGGCTCACCCGGGTCGGGGTCCGGGTCGCGCACGCTCTCGTACGCCGCGGTGCACACCTCGCTCCAGCGGCGGCGGGCCCCGGGGTCGGCGAGGGGCGGCGTGCCGTCGACGGTCCCGTCGAGCATGTCGAGGCGGTGGGCGAACTCGTGGTGGACGACGTTCTGGGCGCGACCCGGGCTCCGCAGGGCCGACCGGACCGACGCCCACGACAACAACACCGGCCCGCGGTGGTGGGCCTGGCCGAGCACCCGGTACGGCGCGGAGGTCTCGACCCGGCCGACGCCGACCGAACGGCGCCCGCGGAGCACGACGGTCGACGGGTGCACGATGACCCGAGCGGGGCCGCCGAAGTCGTCGTGGTCGAGTCCGAGGAGGAGCAGACAGGCCTGGGAGGCGACCAGCACCCGCATCTCGTCGGTGACCTCGAAGTCGCGCGCCCCCTCCCAGCGGGTCGACGCGACGAACGAGCCGATCAGCCGTCGCATCCGGTCGCGCTCGTCGTCGTCGAGGTGACGCCAGTGGGGGTCGCGCTCGTCGAGGAGCCCCTCCCACGGCGCGTCGAACGGCCCCGGGACCGTCCGGCCCGGCCGGTCGAGCCAGCCGTACAGGCGTCGGAGGAGCCGGTCGCGCAGACTCACCTGGTTGGGTTCACGACGGCATCGTCACGTCGGGGACACCGTCGTCGAGCTCGACCCGGGCGCTGTTGAGGAACATCGCCACGAGGTGGTAGTTCCCGACGGTGGCGATCAGGTCGAGCACCTGCTCGGTCGAGTAGTGCTCGCCGAGCGCGGCCCACGTGGCGTCCGACAGCGCCGACCGGGTGTGCAGCTCGTCGGCCGCTGTCAGCAGGAGTCGGTCCAGTTCGTCCAAGCCCGCGGCGTGCGGACCGACGGTGACCCGGTCGATCTCGGCGTCGGAGATGCCGCAGTCGCGAGCGATGACCACGTGCTGGCCGAACTCGTACCGGCTGCGACAGTTCCAGCCGGTCCGCAGGATCAGCAGCTCGCGGTCGCGCGCCGGGAGCGTGCTCTTGGACAGGACGTGGGTGGCGAACACCAGCCAGCGACGCAGCAGGTCGGGGTGATGGCCGAGCGTGCCGAAGATGTTGAGCGGGCGCCCGTCGGAGCCGTTCAACCCCTTCGCGAACAGCTCGGCCAGGCGCGGATCGTCGTCGGGGCCGAGCACGGGCAGGCGCGGTGTTCGAGCCGGTTCGGAAGGTCCGGAGGCGGTCATGTGCCCAGTCTGGCGCCCTACGACCGGTCGAGGAGCATCGCCACGTTGTCGTCGGCAGCGTCGCGGAACGGCTGCATGACCAGATCGACGTCGGCCCGGCCGATCCGCACGGCGTCGGCCGGCGTGTGGGCCGTCACCGCGATCCGACCCTCGAAGCCCCATCGACGAACCGCCTCGACGAGCACCCGGTTGGTCTCGTAGGAGGGCACCGCGCTGACGACCCACTGCGCGTCGCGGAGCGGCAACGAGTGCGGGAACTCCGGGTCCTCGGCGTCGCCGTACACGACGCGGACCCCTTCCGGCGTGTCGCGGTCGGCGTGTGGGTCCCAGTCGACCACGACCACCGCCATGCCGGCCTCGGCGAGCCGGGAGGCGATGTTCCTCCCGAAGCGGCCGTATCCGTAGCAGATCACGTCAGCCGGTTCCGCAGCGAGGCGCTCGTCCGCGATCGTCGGGCTCGACCGCTCGAAGATCGACAGGAGTGGCGAGATCCGGTCGAAGATCTGCTGGGAGTACAAGATGAGGTACGTCGACAATCCGATCGTGATCAGCCCGACGAGCGTGACGAGCCCGACCGTCTCGTTCTCGACCTGGCCGAGCTGGAACCCGAGCGCGATCAGGATCAACGAGAACTCGCTGATCTGGGCGACGGCGAGACCCGCCAGGAACGACACCCGTTTCGGGTAGCCCATCACCCCCATGATCACCATCACGATGATCGGGTTGCCGATCAGCACGAAGATCGACAGCACGATCGCGGCCGGGATCTGGGCGCCGATCTCACCGAAGTCGAGCTTGGAGCCGAGCTCGATGAAGAAGAACAGCAGGAGGAAGTCGCGCAACCCGGTCAGCGACGACGCCAACGACTCGCGGAAGGGGGTCGATGCGAGCGCGAACCCGGCGAGGAACGCGCCGACCTCGGTGCTGAACCCGAGCCAGTCGCTGAAGGCCGCCACCGACACCGCCCACGCGACGGCCGACACGACGAGCAGCTCGCGGGACTGGGCGACCAACCGCAACAGGCGCGGCAGGACCCACCGCATCATGATCCCGATCGCGAGGAGGAACGCGGCGCCCGTGGCCACGACGCGCACGACCTCGCCCGCGACGGAATCGTCGCGCTCGCCGCCGAACGCGGTGAGCGCGATCATGGCGATGACGACGACGATGTCCTGGACGATGAGGAACCCGATCGCGATCCGACCGTGCAGCTCCTCCAGCTCGCGCTTGTCCGACAGCAGCTTGACGATGATGATCGTGGAGGAGAACGTGAGCGCGACCGCGACGTACATCGCGGTCAACGGCTCGAGGCCGAGCAGCAGCGCGAGGAAGAAACCGACCACCGAGGTGAACAGCACCTGACCGAGCCCGGTGATGAGGGCGACCTTGCCGGTGGTGCGGACGAGGTGGACGTCCAGCTTGAGGCCGACGAGGAACAGCAGGACGGCGATGCCGATCTCCGCCAGCAGCTCGAGCGGCTCGGTCTCGGTGACCCACCCGAGCACGGACGGACCGACGATGACGCCGACGGCGATGAACGCGACGATGAGCGGCTGCTTGAGCCGCGTGGCGACGAACCCGACGACGGCGGCGACGGCGAGGACCGCGGCGGTGGTGTAGAAGATGTCGTCCATCAGCAGGTGTCGCCCGTCGGTCGGTCGGTGTGGTCCGTCAGTCGGTGTGGTCCGTCAGTCGATGTCGCCCGTGCTCGTCAGCGGGCGTCGAACGCCGCGACGCGAGCGACGAAGCGGTCCGGGTCGACGAGGTGAGGGTAGTGGCCGTGCTCGGCCCACACCTCGAACGAGAGGTGTCCGATCCGGTCGGCGAGCCAGTCCGGGTAGTCGGGGCCGGGGTCGATGCCGTGGAGGGAGAGGTACGGCACGGTGATCGCCCCGGCGAGCTGATCGACGACGGCGTCGAGATCGGCGACGTCGCTCGTGAGGACCAGGTCCCACACGCCGAGCACGACGTCCTGCGACGCGCGACGGAGCCCCTCGACACGGGCGCGCTCGGCGCCGTCGAGCGGGCCGACCATCTGTTCGAACACCGCCGAGATCGCGGTCATGAACTCGTCCGGGGCACCGCGCAGCAGCGCCTCGAGCGGGGCGAGCGCCTCCTTGAACCCGCCGAGCGCGAGCGGTTGGTCGACGTTCACGACACCGCGACACGACCCGGCCGCGGCGTACGCGCTCACGACCGCACCACCCAGGGAGTGACCGACGAGCAGGGGCCGATCGGCGCCGACGGCCCCGAGCACGGCCCCGACGTCGGCGGCCATCGAGCCGAGGTCGTACGCTGCCGCGAGGCCGGACTCGCCGTGGCCCCGCAGGTCGAGGCCGATCACCCGGTAGCCGCGCTCGCCGAAGCGATCGACGAGCGGGTCCCACGTCCGTCTGGACTCGGTGATCCCGTGCACGAGCACGAGATCGGCGGCGCCCTCGTCGTCGCCGGCCACCTCGTACGCGATCCGGACCCCGTCATCCACCTCGATCGTCGGCATCACCCGACCTTATTCAGCGGAACAGGTCGCGTGAGGGGTCGCGCAGGACGGGTGCCATCGTGGCCGTGTCGTCGGGTGTCCAGGTGTGCCCCCGCACGACGCCGACCGGGACGCGGCTGGTGTTGCCCTTCACGAGCTCGGCGGCCGCTGCGAGCTCGTCGACGACGCACAACTCCTGGACCCGGTACTCGTGGCCGTGCGGGTCGTGCTGGCCGATGTAGCTCACCATCGGGTGGATGCCGGCGACGCCGACCGCCACGTCGGTCTGGCCCTCCCGCCACGGCCGCCCGAACGTGTCACTCACGATCACCGCCACGTCGAGCCCGGCGGCCACGAAGCCGGCGCGGATCCGCCGGGCCGAGGCGTCGGGGTCGTCCGGGAGCACCACGACCCGGTCGTGGGCACCGCTGGACGACTGGTCGACCCCTGCGTTGGCGCACACGAAGCCGTGATGCGTCTCGGTGATCAGGACCGGACCGATCTGGCGCACGATGCGGCGCGACTCGCGGAGCACGACCTCGACCACGCGCGGGTCCTTGTCCCACTCGGCCGACCACCGGACGGCGAACGCGGAGGGTTCGACGTCGGCGAGGTCGATGATGCGCCCCTCGGCCTTGGACACGATCTTGGACGTGACGACGACGACGTCGCCCGACCGGACGTCGCCGTGGGCCAACACGAGCGCGGCGAGATCCGCACCGGGCTCGATCTCGGGGAGCCCGGCGACACCGGTGATCGTCAGCACTCAACCCGTCCCGGCGACCTCGGCGGGCAGGCCGTCGAGGAACTCGATGATGGCGGCGTTGACCGGCTCGGGATGGGTCAGGTTGGCGGCGTGCGCACCCGGCACCTTCACGACGTCACCTGCGCCGGGAAGCCCAGCGGCCAGCGCCTCGGCGCGCTCCATCGGGATCGCGGTGTCCTCGGTGCCGTGGACGACCAGGGCGGGACAGGTGATCTCGCCCAGCCGGTCGGTGATGTCGTCTCGGTCGAGCAGGCACCTACCGGCGTTCGCCATCGGCTCGGAGGGCATCTCCTTCCACCGCGCGATCCACCGTTCGTTCTCGTCGGGGTCCGCGATGATGATGTTGGCGACGATGCCGGTGAGCTCGTCGATCGGCCCGACGGTCGTCCACGTGTCGAGCATCTGCTGGTACGCGGCGATCGTCTCGGGCGGATCCACGCCGGCCTGGGTGTCGAGCAGGATCAGGGCCCGGACGCGCGCGGGTGCGAGCAGCGCCGCCCGCAGGGAGAGGAAGCCGCCCTGGCTCATCCCGCCGAGCACGGCGCGTTCGATCCCGAGGTGGTCGAGCAGGCCGAGCACGTCGCCGGCGGAGTCCCAGTAGGAGAACGGCTCGCCGTCGTACTCGGTGGCGCCGAACCCGCGCTCGTCCCAGGTGACGACCCGGTACCGGTCGCCGAGGGCGGCGACCTGCGGGTCGAACAGCTCGTGGTCCATCAAGAAGCCGTGGGACAACACCACCGGCGGGCCGTCACCGCCGTGGTCGACGTAGTGGAGTCGCTGCCCGTTCACGTCTGCATACGGCATCGCGGGAGCGTATCGCGCCAACATGGGGCCCATGAGCGCCGCCGTCTCCGAGATCTTCGACCCGTCCGCCTGGCGTGAGGTCGACGGTTTCGACTTCACCGACATCACGTATCACCGCGCGATCGAGCACGGCACGGTGCGCATCGCGTTCGATCGGCCGGAGATCCGCAACGCGTTCCGACCCCACACCGTCGACGAGCTGTACCGCGCGGTCGACCACGCCCGCATGTCGACGGACATCGGCTGTGTGCTGCTCACCGGCAACGGGCCGTCGCCGCGCGACGGCGGCTGGGCGTTCTGCTCGGGTGGCGACCAGCGGATCCGCGGGAGGGAGGGGTACAAGTACACCGTCGTCGACGACGGGCGGCCCGGAGAGACCGCCGACACGATCGACGCGGGGCGGGCCGGGCGACTGCACATCCTCGAGGTGCAACGTCTGATCCGGTTCATGCCCAAGGTCGTGATCTGCGTCGTGCCGGGCTGGGCGGCCGGCGGCGGGCACAGCCTGCACGTCGTGTCCGACCTCACGCTCGCGAGCCGCGAGCACGCTCGCTTCAAGCAGACCGACGCCGACGTCGCCAGCTTCGACGGTGGCTTCGGGTCGGCCTACCTCGCCCGTCAGGTCGGCCAGAAGTTCGCCCGTGAGATCTTCTTCCTCGGCCGCGAGTACTCCGCCGACGACGCCCACCGGATGGGCATGGTCAACGCGGTGGTCCCCCACGCCGAGCTCGAAGCGACCGCCGTGGAGTGGGCCCGCGAAATCAACGCCAAGAGCCCGACCGCCCAGCGCATGTTGAAGTACTCGTTCAACCTGATCGACGACGGCCTGGTCGGCCAGCAGGTGTTCGCCGGCGAGGCGACCCGCCTGGCCTACATGACCGACGAGGCCGCCGAGGGCCGCGACGCCTTCTTGGAGAAGCGGCCGCCCGACTGGTCGCCGTTCCCCTACTACTACTGATCGTGGCACTCCTGGTCATCTCGTGACCGGCTCGCTGATCGTCGTCGACGACCCCACCGACGAGCGACTCGCGCCGTTCTTCCGCAACGAGCGTGGTCTGGCCAGCCGGTCCCAACGGCGCGACGACGCCGGCGCCGGGCTGTTCCTCGCGGAGGGCGATCTCGTGGTCGAGCGCGCCCTCGACGCGGGGTGCGAACCGGTGGCGGTGCTCGCCGACGGGACCGGTCCGCCGCCGGTGGTCGACCGGATCGTCGAGCACCACGACCTCGACGTGTTCGTCGGCGGCGAGCGTCTGCGACGCGCGATCACCGGACTCGGAGTCATCCACCCGGTCGTCGCGGTGTTCCGCCGGCCGGCCCGCCCGTCGGCCGACGAGCTGGTGCGCACGATCGACCGGTTGGTGGTGCTCGAGGGCGTGGACAATCCGGCGAACGTCGGCTCGATCGTGCGCAACGCCGCCGCCCTCGGCTGGGACGGCCTGCTGCTCGACCACACGTGTGCCGATCCGCTCGCGCGCCGCTCGCTGCGGGTCGCGATGGGCACGGCGTTCGCCCTCCCGCACGCTCGGTGCGCCGACCTCCCTGGCACGCTGCGCACGGCGGCCGCCGACGGTGTCGTCCTGCTCGCCCTGACCCCGGCCAGCGACCCGACCCACGATGGGGCCGGTGACCCGGTCGTCGACATCGGCTCGCTCGGGCTCGCCCCGGACCAGCGCCGCGCCGTGCTCGTCGGGGCCGAACGCGACGGACTCTCGGCGGCCCTGCTCGACATGGCGACGTACCGGGTCCGCATCCCGATGGCCGCAGGGGTCGACTCGTTGAACGCCGCCGCGGCGAGCGCGGTGGCGTGCTTCGCGTTGCGGTGATCGCGAGGCGCCGCCCGCATTGCGCGTCTCCCCCGATAGACAACACGCCCGTGACCCCCACCGCCGTCATGCTGCTGTCGTGCCCCGACCAGCAGGGCATTGTCGCCGCGACGGCGGCGTTCATCGCGGCCCACGACGGCAACATCCTCCACGCCGAACAGCACGTCGATCCGGTCGAGGGCGTGTTCTTCCAGCGGGTCGAGTTCGAGCTCGACGGGTTCGGGATGGAGCGCGACCGGATCGCCGAGGAGTTCGCTCCGATCGCCGAACGGTTCGCGATGCGGGTCGACGTCCGGTTCAGCGACGAGCCGATGCGCGTCGGGATGATGGCGTCCAGACATCCGCACTGTCTCTACGACCTGCTGACCCGCTGGCGGACGGGGGAGCTCGGGTGTGATCTCCGGGTCGTCGTCGCGAACCACCCCGACCACGCCGACATCTGCGAGCACCTCGGTGTGCCGTACGTTCACCTGCCCGTCACCCCGGAGACGAGATCCGCGCAGGAGGCAGCGGTGCTGGCGACGCTCCGCGCCCACGACGTCGAACTGGTGGTGCTGGCCCGCTACATGCAGATCCTCTCGGGCGACGTCGTCGGTGCCTACCGGCACCGCATCATCAACATCCACCACTCGTTCCTGCCGGCGTTCGTCGGGGCCAACCCGTACCGCCAGGCGCACGACCGCGGCGTGAAGCTGATCGGCGCCACCGCCCACTACGCGACCGAGGACCTCGACGAGGGCCCGATCATCGACCAGGAGACCGAGCGCGTCACCCACCGCGACGACGTCGCCAGCCTGGCCCGCAAGGGCCGCGACCTCGAGACGACCGTGCTCGCGCGTGCGGTGCGCGCCCACCTCGAGCACCGGGTGCTGGTCTACGGCCGCAAGACCGTCGTCTTCGACGGCTGAACCGTCCGCGCCAACCGACCGGAAACCGCCGATCGGCGCGGACGGGACACCTCCCACGACCCCGAGAACCGTCCGCGCCAACCGACCGGAAACCGCGGATCGGCGCGGACGGGACGGTCAGGTGCGCTCGAGCTGGGAGACGTGCTCGTCGGCCGGGGCGACGTCGATCGGGCCGACCACCACCCGGTCACGA
>SKSP01000326.1 GCA_007122945.1 Ilumatobacteraceae bacterium
CCGGGATCGTCGTCGCCCGACTGACCGCCCGTCGCACCTTCCTGCAGGATCTCGCGGAACGACCGTCCACCGCTGGCACCCGACTCGGTCGTGGTGAGGAAGTCGGTCAACGCGGCGAGGAACTCCTCGGGCGCCTCGGTGTGCGGGAAGTGGCCGACGCCCGGCAGGATCTCGAGGCGGCTCCCCGGAATCGCGGCATGGGCCGCGTGGGCGTGGGCGACCGGGATGATCTGGTCGTTCGCCCCCCAGACGATCAGTGTGGGCAGGTGGGCGGCCAGGTACACGCGGTCGAGAGCACTCACCGTCTGTCCACCGGGGTCGATCACGGTGCGGATGGTGCGAACGAACGCCTTCCGGTTCTCGGCGCCGGCCAGCGAGGAATAGGCGCGCCACATCTCGCCGAGCCTGGGTGCGCTCAGCCCGCGTCGGCGGAGGAACCGGCTCACCCCGGTGCCCGATTCGGCGAACCAGCGCGGGAACAACAGGGGCATCGTCTGCTCGGCGAGCGGCAGCGTGACGAGGCGCAGCAGCCAGCTCACCTCGCGGCCGAGCCCGCCGCTGCCGACCAGGACCAGTCGGTCACACAGCTCGGGGTGCTGGTATGCGAGCTGCATCGCGACCCCGCCGCCGAAGGAGTGCCCGACGATCGTCGCGGTGCGGACGTCGAGGGTGAGGAGCAGGTCACGAAGCCCGCTGGCGTGGGCGCCGAGGGAGTAGTCGCCGATGGGATTGACCGACTCGCCGTGGCCGAGCAGGTCGGGTGCGATCACGTCGTGTGTCCGCGACAGGGCCGGCATGACGTCCTTCCACGTCCGCGAGTTGCCGGCCAGACCGTGGATCAGGACGACCACTTCGCCGTCGCCGGCGCGGCGGTACACGACGGGATGCCCGTGGACGCGCACCTCGCGCGCATCGAAGTGATCTCTCACCACCCCACGATGGCACCCGGCACCCCACCGCGCCCAGCCGTCAGAGCGCCAGGACCGCGATCACCGTGCCTGCCAGCACGAGTCCGGCCAGCAGCGCCATGGTCGCGCGGCCGCGCTGGCGCGGTTCGAGGAAGCGAAACAGCCGCGAGATCGCGATCATCGCGCCGAACGGGGACGCCGCTCTCCAGGTGTCCCGGTGGGCGCCGCTCCCGGCCGCTCGGAGGGCGTCGTCGGCGTGGCCGGTCATCGCCACCATGGCACGCGCGGTGTGCCCGATGTGCCCACGCGGCGGATCCTCGCCGACCGCGACGGCGGCGACGGCCTCCTCGAGGGCCTCGGTGACGTTCGACCAGTGCGCACGGAAGACGATCCGCCCGTCCGGCTCGACCAGGTAGGCCGAGCTCGGCCGCGGCCCGAACCAGCGGTGCAGCGAACCCTCCAGATCGTCGACGGCCACCTCGAACTCGAAGCCGTGGTGGTCGCCCAACTCGACGGCGTGCTCGAACTTCTCCTCGAGGGTGGCCGGCTGCGGCAGGCGTGCACCAGGATGGGCCTCACGGACGTTCACCACGACGACCCGGATCCGGGCTCCGTGACGGTCGTGGATCGATCGGAGGCCCGGCGCGGCGCTCTCGGTGACGGGACAGGACCGAGAACCGAACACCAGCAGGACGGGACGTCCGTCGCGACGGAGGTCCTCGTTGTCGATGCATCCCCCGTCGATCGTCGGGAGCTCGAAGCGCGGGAGCCGGTCCCCCGGGCCGGGGTCGGTCGACGGCACCCGCATGTCGCCGAGGACCACCCGCATCGTGGGCCGATCGATCCGGTACCCGGAACCTCGTTTCGCGGCGGCGAGTTCGCTCATGCCGGGAGAACCCGACGAACACCGACCGGATTCCAGCCGGGTGAGCGGGAATGATCTGACGGACCGACGGGGTTGCACCTGTCGTGTCCGAGGAGCATCACCCCGTCCTCGGCGCGTCCGGGCGCCCGAGCCAGGCCACCTACACCCGGCGGCGCCTGCTCGTCGGCGCCGGGCTCGGTGGCGTGACGGTGGGACTCATACGGCTCCTCCGCGGCGGTGGCGAACCGGCCACGCTGACGTCCTCCGGCGGTGACGCGCCGACGTCGGCGCCGCCCCCTCCCGAGATGCCGACCACGGAGGCGTCGGTACCGACGACGGTCGACGACACGCCGATCGCGACGGTCCCGCCGCTGACCGCGCCGCTCGCACTCGGCATGGTGAACGACGACGTCACCGCGTTGCAGCAGCGGCTCACGGATCTGGCGTTCGTTCCGGGCCCTGTCGACGGGTGGTTCGGCGAGGCGACCCTCCGATCCGTGTGGGCGTTCGAGAAGTTGGTGCTCGGCATCTCGCGCGAGTCGATGACGGGCGTGGTGACGTCCGAGCTGTGGGATGCCCTCCACGGCGACGTCGAGCTCGTGCCCCGTCGGTCGACGAACCGCCAGGCCGATCACACCGAGATCTACCTGCCCGAGCAGGTCGTGATCGTGTTCCACCGCGACGAGCCGGTCTTCGTGTCGCACATGTCGAGCGGCGAGCTGGACCCCGACGGCGAGCCGGCCGAGTGGTGCGGGCTGACCCGCATCGACATCGACGAGAACGGCTACCCCCTCGACGAACCCATCATGCGCGACGTGTGCGGGCGTTCGAAGACGCCCGGCGGGGTGTTCACCTACGACCGACGCGTCGAGGGCATCCGGCACGGCGCGCTGGGTTCGATGTGGGATCCGGTGTACTTCAACTTCGGGATCGCGGTCCACGGCTTCCCGGACGTCCCCGACCGGCCGGCGTCGAGGGGCTGTGTCCGGATCCCGATGCACGTGTCCGAGACGTTCTTCCAGCTGGTCTCGATCGGCGACCGCGTGCTCGTGTGGGACGGCGAGACCGAGCCCGAGCACGTGTCCGAGCGCGACATGCTGCCCGTCTTCGACTACCCGAACCCGGCCGCGACCACGACGACCACGACGACCACGACCACCACGACCCCGCCCACGACGACGACCACCCCACCGACGACGACCACCACGTCACCGCCGACCACCACCTCCAGTTCCACCAGCACCAGCACCGCGGTGCCGACGACCGACGGCGACGCCCTCGCGGAGCGGCTGGACTGAACGCCGCGGGGTTCCAGGGAAGATGTCCGGCCGCGAGCGGGTTCCCGTGGGCATGACACCTGATCGCGTGATCGACGAGGGGCATCTCCTCCCCGATGTTCCCCTCGTCGATCACGACGGCGTGCCGTTCCGGTTCAGTGATCATCGCGGCCGGCCGCTCGTGCTGATCCTGCACCGGCACCTCGCTTGACTGCCCTGCCAGGAACACGTGATCGCCGTGCGCGACCACACCGACCAGCTCGATGACGCCCTCCCGGTGGTCATCACGTTCGCCGACGATCCCGCTCGCCTCGCCGCCTACCGGGACCACCTCGGCATCGGGTTCCCCGTGGTGGCCGATGTCGATCGAGCGCTGTACCGGCTGCTCGGCGCCGGTCGGGGTTCGCTGCGGCGGGTCTGGTCCCCCGGCACGTTGCTCATGTACGCCAGGCTGATCGGGCGCGGCGGGCGCCTGTCCCGCCCGGGCGACGACACCCGCCAGCTCGGGGCCGACGCGGTGGTCGACCGCGCCGGTCGGCTCCACCGGGTGTGGCTGCCCTCCGGCCCCGACCGACGACCGCACGTCGACGAGATCGTCGCTGCAGTACGGCGGGTCGAGCCCGGGTGAGCGTGGACGACACGTGGCGTCGGTCGCCCCTATCGAGCGTCGCCGTCGGCTGACCGAGCCTCCAACCTCAGCGCTGCGTGCACGAGGCCGATGTGGGAGAACGCCTGGGGGAAGTTGCCCAGCATCCGACCGGCGGCCGGGTCGTACTCCTCGCTGAGCAGTCCGACGTCGTTGCGCAGGTCGAGCAACCGCTCGAACAGCTCGATCGCCCGGTCGCGCTCGCCGAGCAGGGCGAGCGTCTCGACGAGCCAGAACGAGCACAACAGGAACGTCCCCTCGTCGCCCTCGAGACCGTCCACCCCGTCGGTGCGGTAGCGCAGGACGAGGCCGTCCCTGGTGAGATCCTGCGCGATCGCGTGGACCGTCGCCGCGACCCGGGGGTCGTCCGCCGGGAGGAAGCCGACCAGGGGGAGCAACAACAGACTGGCGTCGAGCTCGGTCGACCCCTCGTACTGGACGAACGTGCCCCGCTCCTCGTCGAAACCCGTCCGACAGACGTGATCGTGGATCTCGTCCGCCACCGCCCGCAGGTGATCGGCATCGCCGTCCAGCCCGTGTGCCTCGACCGCCCGGGCGGCGCGGTCGAAGGCCACCCACGCCATCACCTTCGAGTGGGTGAAGTGCCGACGAGGGCCGCGCATCTCCCAGATCCCCTCGTCGGGTTCGCGCCAGTGTTCCTCGAGGTAGCCGACCAGTGCGAGCTGCAGCGCCCACGCGTCCGCGTCGGGCTCCATGCCCACCTCGCGGGCCTGGTGCAGGGCGTCCATCACCTCGCCGTAGACGTCGAGCTGCAGCTGGCCGGCCGCGTCGTTCCCGATCCGCACCGGCCGGCTCCCGGCGAAGCCGGGCAACCAGTCGATCTCCATCTCGGGGAGCCGTCGTTCGCCGTCGAGGCCGTACATGATCTGGAGCTGGGACGGGTCGCCGGCGATCGCCCGGAGGAGCCAGCTCCGCCACGCCGTCGCCTCGGCCAGGCAGCCGCTCGAGGTGAGCGCCTGCAACGTGAGGCTCGTGTCCCGCAGCCAGCTGTAGCGGTAGTCCCAGTTCCGGGAGCCGCCGAGCTCCTCGGGCAGCGACGTCGTCGGTGCAGCGACGATCGCGCCGGAGGGCTCGTAGATCAACGCCTTGAGCGTCACCAGCGAGGACACGACGTCGTCGTGCCAGCGGCCGCCGTCGGTGATCCGCCGGCTCCACTCGAGCCACTCGGCCGTCGACCGGTCGATCTGCTCGAGCGCGTCGCACGCGGCGGGCGGGTCCTCGGTCGCGTGGTACCAGGTGAGCGAGAACGGCACCCGATCGCCCGCCTCCACCCGGAAGGTCCCCTCGGTGTGCATGTTCTCCCCGTGGAGCGGCACCGGCGTGTGGAGCACGACCGCGTCCGGACCGGCGACCGCGCGGATGCCGTCGTCGGTCCCGCGCACCCACGGCACGCTCCGGCCGTAGTCGAACCGCAACCGGAGCACGGTGCCCATCTCGACCGCGCCGTCGATGCCCTCGACCACCCGGACGACGGTCGGGTGACCGTGCCGGTGGGGCATCAGGTCGACGATCCGGACGCAGCCCGTGTCGGTGGTCATCTCGGTCTCCAACACGAGGGTGCCCGGCCGGTACCGACGCGTCACCTCGCGGACCGTCGCCTCCGGCGCGATGGTCCAGTGACCGTGCTCCTCGGTGCCGAGCATCGCCGCGAAGCAGGCACCGGAGTCGAACCTGGGGAGGCACAGCCACTCGATGGCGCCCGTGCGGGTCACGAGCGCGGCGGTGTGCCCGTCGCTGATGAGGGCGTAGTCCTCGATCCGTCGCTCCGCGGCGTCGCTCGGTTCCGTGTCGATGCCCAATGATGACCCACGTCGGCCGGCGGCGTCGGCTCGCGGTCGATACTCTCGATGTCGGAGGAACCCGTGAACGCGCCGACATCTCGCTCTGGTCCCCGCCGACGAGGCTTCGGCGCCATCGTCACCCTCACCGTCACGACCGTCACCGTCCTGGCAGTGGGCACCGCGTGCACCGCCGGCGACGGCCACGGCGACCCGACGACGACCGAGCGGGCGGCCGTCGTGACCGAGCCGTCCCCGACCGAGCGTGAGTTCGTGAGCGGTCCGGTCGGCGTCGTGGAGCTCGTCCGGCAGGTTGAGCCGTCGGTCGTGTCGGTCACGACGTCGACGGCCGGCGGTGGCGTCGGTGGCGGTTCGGGCGTGATCGTGCGAGCAGACGGCGTCATCGTGACGAACGCCCACGTGGTGCTGGGCGCGGAGACCGTCGAGGTCGGATTCGCGGACGGGCACCGCGTGCTCGCCCGGGTCCACGCCACCGACGAGCACACCGACCTCGCGGTGCTGGTCGTCGACCGCGAGGACCTCCCCGTCGCGGAGCTCGCCGAGCACTACCCGCTCGTCGGCGAGCTGGTCGTCGCCGTGGGGAACCCGCTCGGCTTCGAGAACACGGTGACGTCCGGGATCGTCTCGGGGCTCCAACGATCGCTACCCGCCGGGCTCACCGAGCCGGTCGGACCGCTGATCGACCTGATCCAGACCGATGCCGCGATCTCGCCGGGCAACTCCGGTGGAGCGCTGGTGAACGCGACCGGGCAGGTCATCGGTGTGACCGTGGCCTACATCCCTCCCGGCGCAGGGGCGGTGAGCCTCGGCTTCGCGATCCCCTCCCCGACGGTGGCGTCGGTCGTGGAGGACCTGCTCGTCGACGGCGTCGCCCGCCACGCCTTCTTCGGCATCCGAGCGACCACCCTCACCCCGCAGATCACCGATCAGTTGACGACCACGGCGACCCGCGGGATCGCGGTGATCGACGTCGAGCCCGGGACCCCGGCCGCGTCCGCCGGTCTCCGACCCGGCGACGTCCTCGTCGAGTTCGACGGCGAGCCCGTGGACGACCTCAACCGGTTCTTGATCCTGCTCCGGCGCTCCGACCCCGGCGACGTCGTCGAGGTGCGGGTTCGGCGCGGCGACGAGGATCGCGTGCTCCGAGCGGAGCTGGGCACGCGTCCTCGTCGCTGAGCGCCACGCCGGTGCGGTGATCAGGCGATCTCGAAGCGGTCGAGGTTCATCACCTTGTCCCACGCAGCGACGAAGTCGTGCACGAACTTCTCGCCGGCGTCGGCGCAGGCGTAGACCTCCGCGAGCGCCCGCAGCTCGGAGTCCGAACCGAAGACCAGGTCGACCCGGGTGCCGGACCACGTCACCTCACCGGTCCCCCGGTCGCGGCCTTCGAACAGATCCGCCGTGTCGGATGCCGGCTTCCACTCGATCCCCATGTCGAGCAGGTTCACGAAGAAGTCGTTCGTCAGTGTCCCCGGTCGGTCGGTCAGGACCCCGTGCTCGGACTGGTCGGCGTTGGCCCCGAGGGCACGCATGCCCCCGACGAGTACCGTCATCTCCGGCGGCGAGAGCGTCAGCATGAACGCCTTGTCGAGCAGCAGGTGCTCGGATGCGATCTCGTGGCCCTTCTGCAGGTAGTTGCGGAACCCGTCGGCGGTCGGCTCGAGCGGAGCGAACGAATCGGCATCGGTCTGGTCCTGGGTCGCGTCGGTGCGGCCCGGGGTGAACGGGACGGTGACGTCGTGTCCACCTTCCTCGGCCGCCTTCTCGACCGCCGCGCAACCGCCGAGGACGATCAGGTCGGCCAGCGACACCTTCTTGCCACCGGACTGGGCGTCGTTGAACTCACGCTGGACCGCCTCGAGCGCCTGGACGACCTGAGAGACGCCCGACGTGATGTTGACGTCCCACTCGGTCTGCGGCGCGAGCCGGATGCGCGCGCCGTTGGCGCCACCGCGCTTGTCGGTGTCGCGGTACGTCGAGGCCGAGGCCCACGCGGTCGAGACGAGCTGCTGAACCGTCAGACCGGTGTCGAGGATCTGCGCCTTCAGCGCCGCGACGTCACCGTCGTCGATCAGTTCGTGGTCGACGGCGGGCACCGGGTCCTGCCAGATCAGCTCCTCGTCGGGCACCCACGGCCCGAGGTACCGGGCGATCGGGCCCATGTCGCGGTGGAGCAGCTTGAACCAGGCGCGAGCGAACGCGTCGGCGAGCTGGTCCGGGTTCTCGTAGAACCGCTGCGAGATCTCCTTGTAGACGGGGTCGACCTTCATGGCCATGTCGGCCGTCGACATCATGGGCATCGTCTTCTTCGACGGGTCGTGCGCCGCGGGCGGCATGTCCGCTTCGTCGATGTCCTTGGGCTGCCACTGGTACGCCCCGGCCGGACTCTTGGTGAGCTCCCAGTCGTACTTGAAGAGCAGCTCGAAGTAGCCGTTGTCCCATCGGACCGGGTTGGTGGTCCAGGCCCCCTCGAGACCGGAGGTGATGGTGTCGTCACCCTTCCCGGAACCGAAGCTGTTCTTCCAGCCGAGCCCCTGCTCCTCGAGTGGGGCGCCCTCCGGCTCGGGGCCGACGTGCTCGTCCGGATCGGCGGCGCCGTGGGCCTTGCCGAAGGTGTGGCCACCGGCGGTCAGCGCGACGGTCTCCTCGTCGTTCATCGCCATCCGCGCGAAGGTCTCGCGGATGTCGCGCGCCGAGGCCATCGGGTCCGGGTTGCCGTTCGGGCCCTCGGGGTTCACGTAGATGAGACCCATCTGGACCGCGCCGAGCGGCTTGGCGAGCTCGCGATCGCCGCTGTACCGCTGGTCGTCGAGCCAGACCCGTTCCGGACCCCAGTACACGTCGGCCTCGGGCGCCCAGATGTCGGGGCGACCACCGCCGAATCCGAACGTCGTGAAGCCCATCGTCTCGAGCGCCCGGTTGCCGGCGAGGATCAACAGGTCGGCCCA
>SKSP01000513.1 GCA_007122945.1 Ilumatobacteraceae bacterium
ACGATCGACACCGTCGAACGGATGCGTTCGATGTCGTCATCCGCGATCGCCATGCGGCGAATCTAACCGGGTCGGGCGACCGCCCGCCGTCGTGGTTCGAGGACCCGTTCGCGGGCTGGTCCTCGTGCACCTAGGCGGTGCTCTCGGCGGTCCCGATGATCGCTTGTGCGGCGGAGAGGCGGGCGATCGGCACCCGGTACGGCGAGCAGCTCACGTAGTCGAGCCCGGCGTCGTAGAACAGCGCGATCGACTCCGGGTCGCCGCCGTGCTCACCGCACACACCCAGCTTGAGCTTCTTGTTCGTCTCCCGGCCGAGCTTCGCCCCGTGATGGACGAGCTCGCCCACGCCGGTCTTGTCGATCGTCTCGAACGGGTTGCGCTTCAGCAGACCCCGTTCGAGGTAGACGGGCATCATCCGGCTCTCCACGTCGTCACGGCTGAACCCGAACGTCAGCTGGGTCAGGTCGTTGGTGCCGAAGCTGAAGAAGTCGGAGACCTCGGCGATCTCGTCGGCGCGCAGCGCTGCGCGCGGGGTCTCGATCATCGTGCCGATCGTGATCTCGGGCTTGTTCCGCATGCCCTTGACCGCCTCGGCGATCTCCTCTTCCACCCAGCTGCGCGCCAGCGCCATCTCCTCGCGCGTCACGGTGAGTGGGATCATGATCTCCACGATCGGGTGCTTCTTCTGCTTGCGCAACGTCGCCGCGGCATCGAGCAGCGCCCGGACCTGCATCGCGTACAGACCCGGCTTGACGACCCCGAGACGCACGCCGCGGGTTCCGATCATGGGGTTGTGCTCGGACCAGTTCTCGGCGACGTGCAGCAGCTCCTTCTCCTCGGCCGACAAGCCCTCGGTGGCCTCTTTGATCTTGAGCTCCTGCACCGAGGGGAGGAACTCGTGCAGCGGCGGGTCGAGCAGCCGGATCGTCACCGGGAGACCGTCCATGGCCTCGAGGATCTCCTCGAAGTCGTGCTGCTGGGCGACGCGCAGCTTCTCGAGCGCGGCCTGTTCCCGGTCAGGGGTGTCCGCGAGGATCATCTCGCGCATGATCGGCAGTCGGTCCTGGGCGAGGAACATGTGCTCCGTGCGGCACAGGCCGATGCCCTCGGCACCGAGCTCGCGGGCGTTGGTCGCGTCCTCGCCCGTGTCGGCGTTGGCGCGCACGGCGAGCTTGCCCTTGCGGATCTTGTCGGCCCACTCGAGGATCGTGTGGAACTCGGCGGGCGGCTCACCGCTCGCCAGCTCCATCTCGCCGAGCACGACCTCGCCGAAGGAGCCGTCGATCGAGATGACGTCGCCCTCGTTGACGACCGTGTCACCCACCGAGAACGACGTGCCCCGGATCTTGATCGCCTCCGCACCCACGATGGCGGGGGTGCCCCAACCGCGGGCGACCACCGCGGCGTGGCTGACGAGCCCGCCGCGAGCGGTGAGGATGCCCTCGGCGACCATCATCCCGTGGACGTCCTCGGGGCTGGTCTCGTTGCGGACCAGGATCACCTTCTCGCCGCGATCGGCGGCGTCGGCAGCGGCATCGGCCGTGAAGTACACCTTGCCGACCGCCGCGCCCGGCGACGCAGCGAGGCCCGTCGCGAGCACGAGACCCTTGCCGGAGAACTGCGGGTGGAGCACCGCGTCGAGGTTCTCCGCCGTCACGCGCATGACGGCCTCCGACCGGGTGATCTTCCAGCGGTTCTTGCCCTTGCCACTGCCCTTCGTCATGTCGACGGCCATCTTCAGCGCAGCGGCTCCGGTGCGCTTGCCGACGCGTGTCTGCAGCATCCACAACTTGCCCTGCTCGATGGTGAACTCGGTGTCGCACATGTCGCGGTAGTGCGCCTCGAGCCGATCGAAGATCGCCAGCAGCTCGGCGTGGATCTCGGGGAAGACCCGCTTCATGTCGTCGAGGTCCTGGGTGTTGCGGATGCCGGCGACGACGTCCTCACCCTGGGCGTTGACGAGGAAGTCGCCGTAGGGCTCGTTCTCGCCGGTCGCCGCGTCGCGGGTGAACCCGACGCCCGTACCGGACTGGTCGTCGCGGTTGCCGAACACCATCGCTTGGACGTTCACGGCGGTTCCGAGCTCGTGCGGGATCCGCTCGCGCATCCGGTAGGCGATCGCCCGGGCGCCGTTCCACGACTTGAACACGGCCTCGATCGCGCCCCGGAGCTGCTTCAGCGGCTGCTGTGGGAACGGCTTGCCGGTCTGCTCCTTGACGATCTCCTTGTACCGGACGCACAGCTCCTTCAGTGGCTCGGCACCCAGGTCGTGGTCGGTGGCCGCGCCGGCGGACTTCTTGACCTGCTCGAACAGCTCGTCGAAGGGGTGTCCGTCGGCGCCCATCACGATCCGGCCGTACATGGCGATGAAGCGCCGATAGCTGTCGTACGCGAAGCGCTCGTCGTCGGTCGAGGCGGCGAGGCCCTTGACGCTCTTGTCGTTGAGGCCGAGGTTGAGGACGGTGTCCATCATGCCGGGCATCGACGCCTTGGCGCCCGAGCGCACGCTGACGAGGAGCGGATCGGACGGATCGCCGAGACCGCGGCCCATCGCCTTCTCCAGCTTGGCGACGTGGGCGTCGATCTCGTCGTCGAGGTTGCCGGGCCACCCGCCCTCCATGTACGCACGGCAGGCGTCGGTCGAGATGGTGAAGCCCGGGGGCACCGGCAGCTTCAGGACGCTGGTCATCTCGGCGAGGTTGGCCCCCTTGCCACCGAGGAGATCACGCATCTCCATGGGGGGACGACGATGCTTGTGGTCGAATGCGTAGACGTAAGGCACGTCGGCCGAGTCTAGGAGCGTTGACCGGTCGCGGTCAGCTGTGTGTGATGAGTTCCCCGGCGTCGACGCCGCGTTTGACGTACCCGAGCGCCGTGGTACCACACACGCTCGTCAGCACCCCCACCTCGGCGCCGTCGACGACGACCGGATCGCCGGGGGCGGCCTCCTCCGACACGGTGAACCGCCGCAGGGAGCGGGGCGCGGCGGCACCCCGGCTGTCCATGCGCTCGACCAGCTCCTGACCCGGGTAGCACCCCTTGCGAAAGTCGACGGCGAACGGGGTCACACCCGTCTCCGCCGGGATCGTCTCGCCCGTGACGATCTCGGCGCCCATCTTCGGCCACCCCCGCTCGACGCGGTCGCGCTCGAGCTCGGCGGACACGGGTCCCGGCGACGGCCGGAGTCCGGTGTCCGCCGCGACCCGGATCTTGAAGCGATCGATGCGGGCGAGGAGCGTCTCGCCGTGTCCCGGGTCCGTGCGCAGCTCGAACGAGTCGTCACCGGTCCGCGTGAGTAGGGCGAGCACGTCGATCTTGCCGGTCGGCTGGAGCACGAACGTCCAACAGCGGTCGCCGACCCGCAGGTCGCGGATGTCCTGGGAGAGTTGACCGTGCAGGTACGTGAGGGCGTCGGGGCCGGACACGGTCACGACGTCGGCCGCCGCGTCGAGCCAGGGAGCGGCCGGTACCGAGGGTGGGCCATCCGGATCGACAGGGGTCTCGACGCCCGAGGCGTCACGTCGCGGTTCCATCACACCAGTCTGCCGTGACACACTCCACGGGACATGTCCGATCTCGATCTCGTCGTCCAGCGACTCGCCGACGCGGCGATGTACCCCGTCCGCCGGATCGGCGGGATCGTGACCAAGCTCACCGCCGCGGTGGTGCTGGTCGCCGTCGTGTCGTTCCTCCTCGGTGCCGCCGCGCTCGACGGCGGTGCCCGCACCGTGTGGATCGTGCTCGCCGTCGTGTTCGGGTGGATCGCCATCTCGCGTGCGGTGCGGCTGCGCTGGAACCTCGCCAAGCTCGTCCGCAACCGCATCGCCCTCGAGGACGAGATCCGCAGCGTCGTGGAGGGTCGGCCGCCCGGGGATCCGATCGTCGTCCACCTCTCGTCCCCCGACCCCGTGGACGACCCGGGCCATCGCTCCGATGACGACGTCGACTCAGCGGCGATGGAGATCTGGAGCCGGGAGTTCCTCGCCGGCTCGTCCGTGTCGGGCACCGCGCTGCAGGGCTACCGCTGGATCACCCTCGCCGTCCGGACCGCGAAGCAGCTCGGCCTGGCCCTGGTGGTGAGCACGCTGATCACGGTCGTGTTCGCCCTGATGGCGCTGGTGTTCCTCGCCGCGCTCGCCCTGTCGTAGCCGGGCGGCGATCACGCCGGGGTGCCGGCGTCCCGCCGGGCGGCCGTCATCCGACGCGCGGCGGGGATCGCGGCGAGCAGACCGGCGGCCTTGTTGCGGCACTCGAGATCCTCGTCGTCGGGCACCGAGTCGGCCACGATGCCCGCGCCTGCCTGGAGACTGGCGATGATCGGGGTGGTCGACCCGTCGCCGCGCACGAACATCGTGCGGATGGCGATCGCCGTGTCGAGGTTGCCGCTCCAGTCGACGTAGCCGACGACGCCGGCGTACGGACCCCGCTTCACCGGCTCCAGGTCGTCGATGATCTCCATCGCCCGCACCTTCGGCGCACCGCTCACCGTGCCCGCCGGCAGCGTCGCGCGCAGCACGTCGATCGGACCGAGACCGTCGACGAGGTCGCCGGAGACCTGGGAGGTCATGTGCATGACGTGGCTGTAGCGCTCGAGGGTCATCAGCTCGTCGACGTGCACCGTGCCGAAGCGGGCCACCCGGCCGACGTCGTTTCGAGCGAGGTCGACCAGCATGACGTGCTCGGCGCGCTCCTTGGGGTGCTCGATCAGCTCGGCGGCCATCCGTCGGTCGTGCTCGTCGTCGCTCCCCCGCCGGCGCGTCCCCGCGATCGGTCGCGAGACGACGCGGCTCGGGCCCCCGTCGGTGCGCGCCTGCACCTGGACCATCGGCTCCGGCGACGACCCGACGATCGTCAGCTCGGGGTGGCGCAGGAAGTACATGTACGGGCTCGGGTTCACCTGGCGCAGCACCCGGTACACGTCGAAGGGATCGGCGCCGAGATCGAGGTCGTAGCGCTGCGACAGCACCACCTGGAAGATGTCGCCGTCGAGGATGTGCTCCTTGGCGACCTCGACGGCGTGCTGGTACGAACCGCCGGGCATCGACGAGTGCAACTCGGGGAGGTCGTCACCGGGGCGCGGGGGCTCGACCGGGACGTACGGAAGCGGCCGGGCGAGATCGTCGATCGCGGTGGCGACGCGCTCGGCCGCCGCGTCGTACGCCGCGTCGAGCTGCGCCGTGGTCAACCCGATCGTCGCCACGCTCTCGATCAGCGACACCCGCTGACGCCAGTGGTCGAACGCGGCGAGCGAGCCGATCACCGCCATCACCGCGTCGGGCAGCTCGCGGTCGTCGGCGGGGGCATCGGGCAGGTGCTCGATCTCGCGGACGACGTCGTACCCGAGGTACCCCATCATCCCGCCGTGCAGCGGTGGGAGGTCCGGGAGCACCGGGCTGCGATGCGCGGCGAGGAGAGCCTCCATCGCGGCGAGGATCCCGCGGTCGGTCGGCACCTCGACGGGCAGGTCGCCGTGCACCTCGACGACGCCGTCGCGGAGCACGAGCATCGCGGAGGGATCGCGTCCGACGAAGGAGAACCGGCTCCATCGCTCGCCGTGCTCGACCGACTCGAGAAGGAACCCCGGACCGTCACCGACGAGCTTCACGAACGCGGCGACGGGTGTCTCGAGATCGGCCAGCACCTCGGCCCACACCGGGACGACGGTGTGTGTGGCGGCGAGACGATGGAAGTCGGCGCGCGACGGCTGCAGGTTCACGACGGCTGGTTCACGACGGCTGGTTCACGGTCCGAACCGGCGGAAGAAGCAGGTCCGGGCACCGGTGTGGCACGCGCCCGCACCCTCCTGCTCCACGAGGAACAGCAGCGTGTCGCCGTCGCAGTCGTAGTAGGCCTCGCGCACGAACTGGCGGTCACCGCTGGTGTCGCCCTTGCGCCACAGCTCCTGACGGCTGCGGCTCCAGTAGACCATCCGGCCCTCCTCGAGGGTCATCCGCAGGCTCTCGGCGTTCATCCACGCCATCATCAGCACGTCGCCGTGCTCGATGTCCTGGGCGATCACGGGAACGAGGCCGTCCGCGTTGTAGGTCACGGCCGCGAGCTGGTCGGGCGAGGCGTCGATGCGTGTCCCGGTGGGCATGGTTCGGAGCCTACAAATACAGACCCGTTGAGGCCTCGATGCGTTCCGCGGCGACGGCGTGGATGTCGCGCTCGCGCAACATGATGTAGTCGTCGCCCTGGACCTCCACCTCGTAGCGGTCCTCCGGGCTGAACAGCACGCGGTCGCCCACCTCGGCCGACCGGACGTTCTGCCCGAGCGCCACGACCTCGGCCCACACGAGACGCTTGGCCATCTGGGCGGTCGCGGGGATCAGGATGCCCCCGGAGGACTTGCGCTCGCCGCTCTCGTTCGCGAGGCGAACGAGGAGCCGGTCGTTGAGCATCTTGATCGGGAGTTTGTCGGCGCTTGCCACCCGGGTCAGGGTACCGCCGCGGCGATGCAGGAGTACGGTGCCCGGGATGGAGCAGGGAACGGGCTCGGGCATCGAACGGGTGCACCTGACGACGGCGGACGGTCACGTGCTCGACGGCGATCTCGCCGTCCCGGAACGGCCCCGGGGCGCCGTGGTGCTGTGCCACCCCCACCCGCAGTACGGCGGTTCACGGTTCGACCAGGTCGTCTCCCGACTGTTCGACGCGCTCCCGCCGGCCGGGTTCGCCGCCCTCCGATTCGACTTCCGACGCAGCTACGGCGGTGCCGTCGACGAGCGGCTCGACGCGGCCGCCGCGGTCGAATTGCTGGCCGAACGGGTCCCCGACGTCCCACTGCACCTGTTCGGCTACTCGTTCGGGGCGATCGTCGCCCTCGGCGTGCACGACGACCGCCTCGCGTCGCACGTGCTGCTCGCCCCGCCGCTCGGCGCCGACTTCCCCGAGGACCCGCCAGGGAGCGGTCCGCTCGGGGTGATCGTCGCCGAGCACGACCAGTTCTGCCCACCGCCGGCCGTCGCGTCCGCGATCGCGGACTGGCCCGAGACCCGGGTGCGCACGGTGGCGATGGCCGACCACTTCTTCGCCGGCCGCACCGACGCCGTCGTCGCCGAGGTCCTCGCCCTCCTCACCGAACCGTCCGCGTGAACCGACTCACCTCCGCCGATCGGCGCGGACGATTCGTCAGCACCGCACCGAACCGTCCGCGTGAACCGACTCACCTCCGCCGATCGGCGCGGACGGTTCATCAGCACCGCACCGAACCGTCCGCGTGAACCGACTCACCTCGGTCGATCGGCGCGGACGATTCGTCAGCGGACGGCGGCGCGCATGCGGTCGTCGACCTCGTCGGTGATGAGCGGGATCACGTCGAGGGCGTCGAAGTTCTCCTGCACCTGCTGGACGCGGCTGGCGCCGGTGATCACGCTCGACACGGCCGGGTTGCGAGCGCACCAGGCGATCGCGAGCTGGGCCATCGAGCAGCCGAACTCGTCGGCGATCGGCCGCAGGCGCTCGATCTTCGCCAGCGCCTCGGCGTCGGTCAGGCGGGACTGCAACCACTCGTAGCCCTCGAGCGCGCCACGCGACCCCTCGGGGATGCCGTCGCGGTACTTGCCCGTCAGCAGACCCGAGGCGAGCGGGCTCCACGTCGTGTTGCCGTACTGGTGGTCGTCGATCAATCGGGTGTACTCCCGCTCGACCTTGCGGCGCTCGAGCAGGTTGTACTGCGACTGCTCGGTGATCGGCTTGTGGAGGTGGTGGCGTTCGGCGAGATCGATCGCGGTCCGGATCTCGTCGGCCGACCACTCGCTCGTACCCCAGTAGTGCGCCTTGCCGGCGGAGATGATGTCGTGCATCGCGAACACCGTCTCCTCGATCGGGGTGTTCGGGTCGCTGCGATGGCAGTACAAGACGTCGACGAAGTCGAGGCCGAACCGCTCGAGCGACCCGTCGATCGCGTGCATCAGGTACTTGCGGTTGAGGGTGTGGCCCATGTTCACCGTCTTCTGGTGGAGGCCCCAGAACACCTTCGTCGTCACGACGTAGGAGTAGCGCGGCCAGCCGAGCTGCCGCAGGACGCGACCCATCTGCTCCTCGCTCTTGCCGCCCGCGTACGCCTCGGCGTTGTCGAAGAAGTTGCAGCCGGCATCGTGGGCGGCCTGCATGCACTCGAGGGCGGTGTCGTCACCGAGCTGGGTGTCGAACGTGACCCAGCTCCCGAACGACAGGACACTGACGCGCAGACCGGACGGACCGAGACGGCGGTACTCCATCGCATTCGTGGGCATGGCAGCGGACCCTACCCCAGCACCTCCGCGCCCTATGGCGTGACCCCTCCGGCCCGGTCCGCGGCGATCTGCTCGCCCATCCGGTCGAGCACGGGTGTGCGGAGCGCGCGGACGGTGCGCGCGTACGCACCCGCATCGAGCGACGCCGCCAGCGCAGCGGCCTGGTCGATCGCGGTGTCGAGTAGCGCATCGGCGGACACGACCTCGTCGAGGAAACCAGCGGCCGCGGCGTCGCGGGGCGGCGCGACCCGGGCCGTCGCGACCGCCAGTTGCAGGTGTCGACGGCTGAGCCGCTCGCCGGCGATCGTGATCGCCCAGTCCGGGAGCACCATGCCGATGGCGACCTCGTTCAGGCCGATCTTGGCGTCGACGTCGGCGCCGATCCGGAGATCGCAGCCGAGCAGCACGAGCGCCCCCGCCGCGAGGGCGTGACCGGTGCACGCGGCGACGACGGGGACGCCGGCGCCGTACAGCGCCCGAACCAGGTCGCCCCCGTCGGACACGAGCGCGCTGATCGCGGCGGGGTCGCCACCGCGCATCACGCCGAGGTCGAACCCGGCACAGAACCGACCTTCGCGTCCGTGCAGCACGACCGCACCGACGTCGGGGTCGGCCTCGGCGGCGTCGAGTTGAATCCGCAACGCGGCGATCAGCTCCGTCGACAAGGCGTTCGCCTTGCCGTCGTCGAGATGCCACACGGCGACGGCGTCGCGACGTTCGACTCGCAGGGCGGGATGCTCGGGTCCACTCATGTGGGCGACGGTACCCGCCCGGCCCCGGTCCAGGCCCGCTCGACGATGGCGTCGACGTCTGCACCGTCCGCGAGCGCGCCGAACATCAGCCCGCCGGTGCGCGCCAAGCGGGTCCCGCAGAACGCGTCGGCGACCGCCGCCGTGCTGTGTCGCAGCAGCAGCGACGCCTGCAGGGTGAGCGCGAGACGCTCGGTGAGCCGCCGCGCCCGCGCCTGCGGATCGTTCGCCCCCGCCAGGCCCGCCAGCTCGGTGTGGAGGTCGTGCACCGCGGCGTCGAAACGGGCGTCGGCACCGGCGGCGAGGTCGATCTCCGCCAGCAGCGCGTCGAGCGAGGCCGGCTCGCGCCCGATCGCCCGCAACACGTCGAGACAGATCACGTTGCCGCTCCCCTCCCAGATGCCGTTCAGCGGGCTCTCGCGGAACAGCCGGGCCATCGGCCCGGTCTCGACGTAGCCGTTGCCGCCGAAGCACTCCAACGCCTCGGCCGCGAACACCGGGGTGCGTTTGCACGTCCAGTACTTGACCACTGCGGTCGCCAGGCGGCAGAACGCCTCGTCGCCGGCGTCGTACGCCGCGGCGAGACGCAGCATCGTGACGGTGGCCGCCTCGCTCTCGAGGGCGAGGTCGGCGAGCACCTGGCGCATGAGCGGCTGCTCGATCAGTCTGCGGCCGAACGCCTGACGGTGGTGCACGTGGTGCGCGGCCTGGGCGAACCCGGCGCGCATCTGCCCGGTGACACCGATCACGCAGTCGAGCCGGGTGTGGTTCACCATCCGGATGATGGTCGGGACGCCGGCACCTTCGTCACCGAGCCGCCGCGCCCAGGCGGCGTCGAGCTCGATCTCGCTGGACGCGTTGCTGCGGTTGCCGAGCTTGTCCTTCAGCCGTTCGACCCGAATCGCGTTGCGGGTCCCGTCCGGTCGCCAACGAGGCATGGCGAAGCACGTGAGGCCGCCCGGCGCCTGGGCGAGCACCAGGAACAGGTCGCTCTGGGGCGCCGAGCAGAACCACTTGTGCCCGGTGAGGAGGTACCCGTCGGACACCGGCTCGGCCCGGGTGGTGTTGGCGCGCACGTCGCTGCCGCCCTGCTTCTCGGTCATCGCCATGCCGGCGGTCGCGCCCCGCTTGGTGTCGGCCGGCCGCGAGGACGGGTCGTAGGCACGCGACGTCAGCCGTGGTTCCCACTCGGCGGACAGCTCCGCGTCGGCCCGTAACGCCGGGATGATCGAGTAGGTCATCGAGATCGGGCACCCGTGCCCGGCCTCGACCTGGGTCCACACCGCGAACTTGGCGGCGCGCACGACGTGGGCGCCCGGTCGTTCGTCGGCCCACGGTGCGGCGTGCAGCCCGGCGGCGACGGCCTCGGTCATCAGGTGGTGGTAGCTGGGGTGGAACTCGACCTCGTCGATCCGGTGCCCGGACCGGTCGTAGCGGTGCAACTCCGGTTCGTGCCGATTGGCGAGCTCGCCCCAGCCGAGCACCTCCGGGTCCCCGGCGCGGACCCCCAGGGCGCGCAACTCGTCGACGCCCCAGTCGCCGCCGTGGCGCTCGACGCCGACCAGGAGTGCGACGTCGGCGGCGACCGGGTCGTGCCCCTCGAGCGGCGGTACCTGGTTGAGGACCTCGTGGGTGACCATGCCCCATCGTCGCGCAGCCCGGCGGGGCGCCGGTCGTCAGTGGCCGGGTGTCGGGCGGACCGTCACGCCGGCGGACGCCATGAGCTGCTTGGCCTCGGCCACGGTGTGCTCACCGAAGTGGAAGATCGACGCGGCCAACACGGCGTCGGCGCCGCCCTCGACGATGCCGTCGACGAGGTGCTGGAGCGTGCCGACCCCGCCGCTCGCGATCACCGGCACCCCGACGGTCGAGCTGATCGCCGCGGTCAGCTCGACGTCGAACCCGGCACGGGTGCCGTCGCGGTCCATCGACGTCAGCAGGATCTCCCCGGCACCACGACGGACGGCCTCGGCCGCCCACTCGACGGCGTCGATCCCGGTGGGTGTCCGGCCGCCGTGCACGTACACCTCGAACCCGGCCGACGGATCGTCGGGGTCGCGTCGCTTGGCGTCGATGGCGCACACCACGCACTGGGCGCCGAACTCGGCGGCGATCTCGCTGATCACCTCCGGACGCTGCACGGCGGCGGTGTTGACGCTGACCTTGTCGGCCCCGGCCCGCAGCATCCGCCGCGCGTCCTCGAGAGAACGGATCCCGCCCCCGACGGTGAACGGGATGAACACCTGTTCGGCCACGCGGTAGACCATGTCGACGGTGGTCTCGCGGTCGTCGCTCGACGCGGTGATGTCGAGGAAGACCAGCTCATCGGCACCCTCGGCGTCGTAGCGAGCGGCCAGCTCGACCGGGTCACCGGCATCGCGGAGATCGACGAAGTTGGTGCCTTTCACCACCCGACCGCCGGTCACGTCGAGGCACGGGACGACGCGCGCGACCCTCATCGGGCCGACCTCACGGAGCGACCCCGGTACGGCAGACGTCGAGCGCGTCGGCGACGTCGAAGCGGCCCTCGTAGAGCGCCTTGCCGGTGATCACCCCGCCGAGGCCGTCGATCGCGACGAGCCGGGCCAGGTCGGCGAGCGACGCGACGCCGCCGCTCGCGACCACGGGCACGGGACTGCCGGCGACCGCCCGAGCGAGCCCGTCCAGGTCGGGCCCGCCGAGCATCCCGTCCCGGCTGATGTCGGTGATCACGAACGCCGCCGCGGCCGGGAAGCGGCCCAGGGCGTCGTCGAGGCGGACCCCGCTGGACTCGGTCCAGCCGTGGACCGCCAGCTCGCCGTCACGGTGGTCGAGGCCGACGGCGACCGGCAGGACGCCGGCGACCTGATCGACGAGGTCGGGCTCGCGAACCGCGGCCGACCCCATCACCACCCGGTCGACGCCGGCCGCACGCAGTGCCTCGGCGTCGGCAGGCGTTCGCACCCCACCACCGGTCTGCAGCCGGCAGCGCCCGGCGAGCGCGGCGGCCACCGCGGCGACGACCGGCCGGTTGACCGGATCGCCGCTGCGGGCGGCGTCGAGGTCGACCACGTGGATCCATGTCGCGCCGGCCTCGGCGAACGAGCGGGCGACCGCGACCGGATCGTCGCCGTACACCGTCTCGGCGTCGTAGTCGCCGCGGGTGAGCCGCACCACACGGCCGCCACGCACGTCGATCGCCGGGTACAGGTCCACCCCGCCTCGCCTCGGGCTCACGCCGCCACCGCCGCGGCGACGGCGACGAAGTTGCCGAGCAGCCGCAGCCCGGCCTCGCTCGATTTCTCCGGGTGGAACTGGGTGGCGAACACCTCGCCGAGGCGGAACGCCGCGTTGACCGTCCCGCCGTAGTCGCAGGTCGCCGCCACGACCGTCGGATCGTCGGGGACCCCGTGCAGGGAGTGCACGAAGTAGACCCACGCGTCGTGCTCGAGCCCGGCGAGCATCGGGTCGTCCGGCCGGGTGACCTCGAGCAGGTTCCACTGCATCTGCGGTCGCTTCACGCCCGGTGGCAGCCAGCGCACGACGCCCGGGATGACACCGAGGCCCTCGGTGGTCCGGCCGTCGGCATCGACCTCGTCGCTGCTCGTGAAGAGCATCTGCATGCCGACACAGATGCCGAGGAACGGCCGACCGGAACCGGCCGCGGCACGGACGGGCTCCTCGAGCCCCGCTGCCCGGAGCGCGGCCATGCACGCGGCGAACGCGCCGACGCCGGGGAGCACGACCGCGGCGGCCGCGGCGATGAGACCCGGGTCGGTGGTGAGCCGGGCGTCGGCGCCCATCCGGCACAGCGCCTTGTGGGCCGAGTGCAGGTTGCCGATCCCGTAGTCGACCACGGCGACGAGCGGCGCCGAGCCGGCACCGGGCTCGACGACGGGCTCGACGACGGGCTCGGTCACAGGACGCCCTTGGTCGAGGGGACGGCCGGCGCACCACCTGCCGGTGCGCCGTCGATGCGGACGGCATCACGCAACGAGCGGGCCAGACCCTTGAAGGTCGCCTCGATGATGTGGTGCACGTTGCGGCCGCGCACGAGCTCGACGTGCAGCGTGATGGCGGCCGCCGTGGCGAACGACGTGACCGCGTGCTCCGCGAGCTGGGGATCGAACGCCGGCGAGCCGAGCGGGAGACTCTCGGGGAGCTCGACGTCCCACATGACGAACGGGCGGCCCGACAGGTCGAGCGCGATGTCGACGAGCGCCTCGTCGAGGGGGAACCGACCGCTGGCGAACCGCCGGACACCGGCCTTGTCGCCGAGCGCCTCGCGGAACGCCTCACCCAGGGCGATGGCGACGTCCTCGACGGTGTGGTGGGTGTCGATGTGGAGATCCCCGTCCGCCCGGACGGCCAGGTCGAAGCCGCCGTGCCGACCGAGTTGGTCCAGCATGTGGTCGTAGAACGGGATGCCCGTCGACACCTCGGTGGTGCCGGTGCCGTCGAGATCGATGGTGATCTCGACCGACGTCTCACCGGTGGTCCGGGATCGGGTGGCGGTCCGGCTCATGCGTGCACCTCCGAGAGTGCGCCCGCGAGGGCGGTCAAGAACGCGTCGTTCTCGTCGGGGGTACCGACGGTGACGCGCAGGCAGTCGTCGAGCCGGGGCCAGCTCGAACAGTCGCGGACGAGGACGTCGCGGTCGAGCAGTGCCTGCCACAGGTCGTGGCCGCCCATCGAGCGCGGACGGATCAGCACGAAGTTGGCGCCGCTGGGGAACACCTCGACGTCGAGCCCGGCCATGGCGTCGCTGATGCGAGCGCGCTCGGCGACGATGCCGGCGACGCGGTCGTCCATGTCGTCGACGAAGTCGAGCGCCAGCCGCCCGGCGATCTGCTTGGCGGCGTCGAGGTGGTACGGGAGCACCACCTTCTCGAGCTCGGCGACGAGCCACCGCGGCCCCACGAGGTAACCGAGCCGGGACGCCGCCATGCTCCAGGTCTTGGAGAACGTGCGCACGACCGCCATCGGGACGTCGTCGTCGACCCGATCGAGGGCGGACCAGTCGGCGAACTGCGCGTACGCCTCGTCGACCACGACCAGGCCGGGCGCGAGCGCGACCAGCTCGTCGAGCCGCTCGGGAGGCTCGACGACGCCGGTCGGGTTGTTGGGCGAGCAGAGGAACGTGACGTGCGGCCGGGCGGACTCGACGACCCGACGGACCTCGTCGGGATCGAGCGTGAAGTCGGCGGCCCGCTCGCCCTCGACGACGGTCGCGCCGGTGATGCGGGCGATGTGGCCGTGGAGCTGGTACGTGGGCTCGAACGTCGCCACGGTCCGGCCCGGGCCGGCGTAGGTCAGCAGCACCGTCTGAAGCACCTCGTTGGACCCGTTGGCGGCGAACACCTGGGCCGGGTCGACGCCGTGCCACGCCGCGATGGCGGCGCGCAGCGCCGACGCCGACCGGTCGGGGTAGCGGTGCCACTCGACCCGCGAGAGCTCGGCCGCGAACGCGTCGCGCCATGCTGCCGGCGGCGGGACCGGCGATTCGTTCGTGTTCAGCCGGACGCGGACGTCGACCTGGGGCGAGTGGTAGCCCTCGAGGGCGCGCAGGTCGTCGCGTACGGGGATCACGTCGGGCAGGCTACCGATGCGGACGCGCAGCCAATAGGGTCGGTTCCATGAGCTCCGAGCGCGCACCCGAGCCGGCATCGACCGCGGCCGAGCTGGCGGCGGTCGCCGAGACGGTCGAACGCTCGCGGCAGCGAGTGGGTTCGTTGGCCGAGCCGTACCTCGGCACCGAGCGCGAGGACATCGTCGCCGCGCTCTACGAGGCCGAGCGCCAGCTCATGGGCGCCGAGCGCACCCTGCAGCGCGCCCTCAAGGTCGTGCGCTGACGGCCCGGAACGACACCGGAACGACCCGAAAACCCAGCGACGGCCCCTCGAGGGGGCCGTCGCCTCGTGCGGTGCCAGGCGGCGGATCCCGGCACACGCAGATACCAGGTGGCGGGAACCTGGTATCGCCACCATACAACACGGGACATGTCCCCCGGACAAGGGACCATCGGGTCACGCCGATCCGACGCAGCCGTTTCGCACCGGGGCCGGTCGGGCATGCTCGGCTCGTGACGTTCACGAACCGCCGCGTCAGCATCCGCGACCTGCGTCCGCTCGTGGACGGGGGACGGTTCCCCGCCAAGGCCTCGGTGGGTGAGGCCGTCACCGTCGGCGCCGACGTCTTCGGCGACTCCCACGACCTCGTGGCGGCCGTGGTCGGTTGGCGGCCGGAGGGCGGGACGACGTGGCGGGAGGCCCCCATGGCTCCGCTCGCCAACGACCGCTGGGCGGCGACGATCGAGATCGAGGAACCCGGACGGTACGAGTACCGGGTCGTCGGCTGGATCGACCGCACCGGTACCTGGCGGCGCGATCTGGCGGCCCGACTGGCGGCCGCCACGATCGAGGAGGTCGACCTCGCCATCGGGGCCGGGCTCGTGCGGGAGGTCGCGGCCGTCGCCGACGCCACCGACCGGCGACGGTTGTCGGAGCTGGCGGCCACGCTGGTCGACGCGACGATCGATGCCGCCGACCGGGCCCGGACGGCGCTGGCCGACGACGTCGCCGCGACGCTCGCCCGCCACGACCCGCGCCGGAACGCGACCACCACCGAACCCGTGGGCCTGCGCGTCGACCGGGCGCGCGCCCGGTTCTCGTCGTGGTACGAGTTGTTCCCCCGGTCGGCCGCCGCCGAACCCGGGCGGCACGGCACGTTCGACGACGTCATCGCACGGATGCCGTACGTGCGCGACATGGGCTTCGACGTGCTCTACCTCCCGCCGATCCACCCGATCGGCGTCGCCCACCGCAAGGGGGCCGACAACGCCGTGCACGCCGGCCCGGACGAGCCGGGGTCCCCGTGGGCGATCGGCGGTGCGGACGGCGGTCACACCGCCATCCACCCGGAGCTCGGCACGCTCGCCGACCTCCGCCGACTCATCGCCGCGGCACGCGACCACGACCTCGAGGTCGCCCTCGACATCGCGTTCCAGTGCTCACCCGACCATCCCTGGGTCACCGAACACCCCGAGTGGTTCACCCGCCGGCCCGACGGCACGATCCAGTACGCCGAGAACCCCCCGAAGAAGTACCAGGACATCTACCCGTTGAACTTCGAGACGGACGATCCCGAGGGCCTCTGGACCGCGCTGCGCGACGTGTTCCAGTACTGGATCGACCAGGGCGTGCGCATCTTCCGGGTCGACAACCCCCACACCAAGGCCTTCGAGTTCTGGCAGTGGTGCCTCGACGACATCACCCGCCGGCATCCCGACGTGATCACGCTCTCGGAGGCGTTCACCCGCCCCAAGGTCATGAAGGAGCTGGCGCGCGTCGGGTTCACCCAGTCGTACACGTACTTCGCGTGGCGCAACGAGAAGTGGGAGATCGAGCAGTACTACACCGAGCTGTTCGAGACCGACGTCGTCGACTACTTCCGCCCCAACTCGTGGCCGCAGACCCCCGACATCCTGACGCCGTACCTGCAGCACGGCGGACGGCCGGCGTTCGTGCAGAAGCTCGTGCTCGCCGCCACGCTGACCGCGAACTACGGCATCTACGGGCCGGCGTTCGAGCTGATGCTCCACGAGGCCCGGCCGGGCGCCGAGGAGTACCGCTCGAACGAGAAGTACGAGATCCACCACTGGGACCTCGACCAGCCGCACTCGCTCGCCGAGCTGATCGGGCGCGTGAACGCCATCCGTCACGCCCACCCGGCGCTGCAGCAGGACCGTTCGTTCCGGTGGCACCACGTCGACAACGACCAGCTCCTGGCGTTCTCCAAACGGGCCGGCGACGACGTCGTGCTCACCGTGGTCAACCTCGACGTGAACTGGCGCCAGTCGGGCCGGACCTGGCTCGACCTCGACGCGCTCGGCCTCTCCGACGAAGAACGGTTCGAGGTGCACGACCTGCTCGGCGGCGTGACCTACGAGTGGCACGGCGCCGACAACTTCGTCGAGATCGACCCGCACGTGTGCCCGGCCCACGTCTTCACGATCCGACCGCGACCCTCCGGAGCTGCCACATGAGTCCTGTACCCGCTGACGGCGAGATCCTCGACCATGCCGGACGTGACGGGCCCGAGTGGTACCGCGACGCGGTCATCTACTCGCTGCACGTGAAGTCGTTCGCCGACTCGAACGGCGACGGCGTCGGGGACTTCGGCGGTCTCACGCAGCGGCTCGACTACCTCCACGACCTCGGCGTGACGGCGCTGTGGCTGCTGCCGTTCTACCCCTCGCCCGGCCGGGACGACGGCTACGACATCGCCGACTACACCGACGTCAACCCGGCGTACGGCAACCTGCGACAGTTCAAGCGCTTCGTGCGCGAGGCGCACAAGCGCGACATGAAGGTGATCACCGAGCTGGTGATCAACCACACCTCCGACCAGCACCCGTGGTTCCGACGCGCCGTCACCAGTCCCCCCGGCAGCCGCTACCGCGACTGGTACGTCTGGACCGACGACCCGAGCCGGTGGCCCGAGGTGCGGATCATCTTCCAGGACTTCGAGACGTCGAACTGGACCTGGCACCCCGAGGCACAGCAGTACTACTGGCACCGCTTCTATCACCACCAGCCCGATCTGAACTTCGACAACCCCGAGGTCCGCGAGGCCGTCAAGGACGCGCTCGACCTGTGGTGCGAGATCGGCGTCGACGCGTTCCGCCTCGACGCGATCCCGTACCTGGTCGAGCGCGACGGCACGAACGGCGAGAACCTGCCCGAGACCCACGAGTTCCTGCGCGAGTTGCGCGCCCATCTCGACGCCAAGTGGGAGAACCGCATGTTCCTCGCCGAGGCGAACCAGTGGCCCGAGGACGCGGCCGCGTACTTCGGCGACGGCGACGAGTGCCACATGAACTTCCACTTCCCGCTGATGCCGCGACTGTTCATGGCCGTCAGCCAGGAGGACCGCTTCCCGATCATCGACATCCTCCAACAGACCCCGGAGGCGCCCGACGGCTGCCAGTGGGCGCTGTTCCTCCGGAACCACGACGAGCTGACCCTCGAGATGGTGACCGACGAGGAACGCGACTTCATGTACCGGGCCTACGCGCACGACCCGCGCATGCGCATCAACCTCGGGATCCGCCGCCGGCTCGCCCCGCTGCTCGACAACGACCGTCGCCTCATCGAGCTGATGAACTCGCTGCTGCTCTCGATGCCCGGCACGCCGGTCATCTACTACGGCGACGAGATCGGCATGGGCGACAACATCTACCTCGGCGACCGCGACGGTGTCCGCACGCCGATGCAGTGGACGGCGGATCGCAACGCCGGGTTCAGCGCGGCGAACCCGCAGCGCCTGTTCCTCCCCGCGGTGATCGACCCCGAGTACCACTACGAGACCGTCAACGTGGAGTGGCAGCAGCGCAACCCGCGGTCGCTGCTGTGGTGGATGAAGCGCATCCTCGCACTGCGCAAGCGCCACACCGCCGTGTTCGGTCGGGGCGGCATCGAGTTCGTCGAGACCGGCAACCAGAAGGTGCTCGCCTACCTCCGGACCCCGCCGGCCGACCCCGACCGGGACGGCGACGACGACGACGAGGAGCCGCCGGTCCTGGTCGTCGCCAACCTGTCGCGACACGCCCAGGCCTGCCACCTCGAGCTGCCCGAGCACGCCGGGAGCACCCCGATCGAGATGTTCGGTCGCACGTCGTTCCCGCCGCTCGGCGAGCAGCGGTACCCGCTGACCCTCGGCCCGTACCAGTTCTACTGGTTCACGGTCGAGCGCTCGCCGAGCCGGCTCACGATGTCGCGTCTGCGCGAGCACCCCCTGCCCGAATCGGCGCACGACGAGCACGACGGCCGTCCCACCGTGACCGTCTCCGGATCGTGGCGAGCCCTCCTGCGCGGACGCGGACTCGGACGCCTCGAGGCAGCGCTCCCCGAGGTGCTGGTGCGCCAGCGGTGGTTCGGGGGCAAGGCCCGACCGATCCGGGCGACCTCGGTCACCGACGTCGTCCCGCTCGGCGCCAAGGCCGACCCGGCCCTGCACGTCTTGATCGCCCGCATCGAGTACGTCGACGGCGAACCCGAGAACTACGTGCTGCCCGTCGCGTTCGCCGAGGGCGAGGACGCCGGACGCATCGTCGCGACGACTCCCGACGCCGTGCTCCTCGAGGTGCGCGGCCGGGGCGCCGACGCCCAGTCCGGGGTCATCTACGACGCGCTGCACGAGCCGCGTGCCGCCTCCCTGCTGCTCGAGACGGTCGCCCGGCGGCGACGCGCTCGTGGGTCGCACGGCGACGTGGTCGGCCGCAGCGACCGGCCGATCGGCGCTGCCGCGGCGCTCGCCGAGCTCGAACCCGCGCTGCTCCGCGTCGAGCAGAGCAACACCTCCGTCGTGTTCAGCCGTGAGCTCCTCATGAAGGTCGTCCGCAAGGTCGAACCCGGTGTCTCACCCGACGTCGAGTTCGGCCGCTACCTGGTCGACCGGATCGACCACGTCCCCGAACTGCTCGGCACCCTCGACCACGAGCCGGACGGCACCGACACACCGCACACGCTCGCGATGATCCACCGCTTCGTCCCGAACGAGGGCGACGCCTGGGTGTACACCCTCGACGAGCTCGAACGCTTCTGCGAGCGCGTGCTCGCCGAGGGTGACGAGCCCCGGCCGCGGCTGCCGGGCCAGCACGACACCGCCATCACGCTCGCCCGCAAGCCGATCCCCGACGAGGTGCACGACATGGTCGGGCCCTTCCTCGGCGCGATGGAGCTGCTCGGCGAACGGACCGCCCAGCTCCACGTGGCGCTCGCCGCAGCACCACCCGACGATCCGGCCTTCGCCCCCGAGCCGTTCACCCGGCTGTACCAGCGCTCGGTCTACCAGTCGATGCGCAACGCGGTCCGGCGTGGGCTCCAGCAGTGCCGGGAGCAGCTCCCGACGATCGTCGACGAGACGACCCGCGCCGAGGTCGCGGCGCTGATCGCCCGAGAGGACGACATCCTCGAACGCCTGCGTTCGCTGTCGGAGGCCCGGATCGACACGGTCAGGACCCGCATCCACGGCGACTTCCACCTCGGGCAGGTGCTGTGCACCGGACGCGACTTCGTGCTGATCGACTTCGAGGGCGAGCCGGCCCGACCGCTCGGCGAACGACGCATCAAGCGCTCCCCGCTGCGCGACGTCGCCGGGTTGCTGCGGTCGTTCCAGTACGCGTCGTTCTCGGCGTTGCAGTTCCAGGTCGAGCGCGGGACGATCGAGCCGGGTTCCCCGGATCACGAGGAGCTGCACGCCCGCCTGCAGTTGTGGAACCGGTGGGTGTCGGCCGCGTACCTGCGGGCCTACGTCCAGGCGGCCGACGGGCAACCGTTCCTCCCGCCCGATGCCGAGCAGACCGCGATCCTGCTCGACGCGTTCTCCCTCGAGAAGGCGATGTACGAGCTGATCTACGAGATGAACAACCGGCCCGACTGGATCCACATCCCGCTCACCGGCATCGCCGAGATCCTGGGGGAATCGTGAGCCTGCTCACCGACGACGACCTGTACCTGTTCAACGAGGGCACCCACCTCCGCCTGGCGGACGTGTTGGGTTCGCACGTGACGACCGCCGAGGGTCGTGACGGCACGAACTTCGCCGTGTGGGCGCCGAACGCTCGCGGGGTGTCGGTGATGGGCGATTTCTGCGGGTGGGATCGCGACGCCCACCCGATGGCCCCTCGCGGCGGCTCGGGCATCTGGGAAGCGTTCGTCCCGGGCGTGGCGTCGGGAGCGACGTACAAGTACCACGTGCTGCCCCACGAAGGCGGCGGGATCGACAAGGCCGACCCGGTCGCGTTCTGGGCCGAGACCCCACCGCACACCGGGTCGCGGGTCTGGTCGCTCGACCACGAGTGGCACGACGCCGACTGGATGGCACAGCGGGCCGAGCGCCAACGGCTCGACCGCCCGATGTCGATCTACGAGATGCACGTCGGCTCGTGGCGCCGGGTCCCCGAGGACGGGAACCGACCGTTGGGGTACCGGGAGCTGGCCGAACCGCTCGCCGAGCACCTCACCTCGCTCGGGTTCACCCACGTCGAACTGCTCCCGATCATGGAGCACCCGTTCGGCGGGTCGTGGGGCTACCAGACGACCGGCTACTTCGCGCCGACGTCGCGCTTCGGGACCCCGCAGGACCTGAAGTACCTGATCGACGTGCTGCACCAGTCCGGGATCGGGGTGATCCTCGACTGGGTGCCCTCGCACTTCCCCACCGACGAGCACGGCCTCGCCCGGTTCGACGGGACCCACCTGTACGAGCACGCCGACCCGCGCCTCGGCTTCCACCCCGACTGGAAGAGCGCGATCTTCAACCTCGGACGCAACGAGGTCGCCGCGTTCCTGCTGTCGTCGGCGATGTTCTGGCTCGACGAGTACCACGTCGACGGTCTCCGGGTGGACGCCGTCGCGTCGATGCTCTACCGCGACTACTCGCGCGAGCCCGGCGAGTGGATCCCCAACGAGTGGGGCGGCAACGAGAACGTCGAGGCGATCAGCTTCCTGCGGCGCCTCAACACCGAGGTGTACGCCGCGATCCCCGGTGTCCAGACGATCGCCGAGGAGTCGACCGCCTGGCCGATGGTCTCGCGCCCCGCCGACATCGGCGGCCTCGGGTTCGGCCTCAAGTGGGACATGGGGTGGATGCACGACACCCTCGCCTACTTCTCCCAGGACCCGGTACACCGACGGTTCCACCACGACCAGCTCACGTTCCGCGCGGTGTACGCGTTCTCCGAGAACTACTGCCTCCCGCTGTCCCACGACGAGGTCGTCCACGGCAAGGGATCCCTCCTGGGGAAGATGCCCGGTGACGACTGGCAGCGGTTCGCCAACCTGCGTGCCCTGTACGGCTACATGTTCACGACACCGGGCAAGAAGCTGCTGTTCCAGGGCGCCGAGCTGGCCTCCCGGTCGGAGTGGGACCACGACCGCAGCCTCGACTGGCACCTGCAGGACGAGCCGCGCCACCAGGGCGTCGAGCGGTGTCTCGCGGACCTCGCGCACCTCTACCGCACCGAGCCCGCGCTCCACGACGGCGACGTCGATCCGGCCGGGTTCGAGTGGCTCGTGGCCGACGACCGGGACCAGAGCGTGTTCGCCTACCTCCGACGGACCCGCGACGGGTCCCGGGAGGCCGTCGTCGTCGCCAACCTGACACCGGTCGTGCGCCACCAGTACCGGATCGGCGCCCCGCGACGCGGCGGGTGGGTCGAGCGGTTCGTGTCCGACGCGACCGACTACGGCGGCAGCGGCGTCGACAACGGGGGGACGGTCACCACCATGCCGATCCCGTCGCACGGGCACTTCCACTCGATGCTGCTGACGCTCCCCCCGCTCTCCGTCGTGGTGCTCACCCCGATCGACGCGCCGGCGAGCTGACCGGCGCGGTCGTCGTGCCGGTACCCTCGCCGCCGTGCCGGTGCTCGAGACGACACGCGATCTGACGTCCGTCGCCGACGAGGTCGTCGGGTTCGTCGAGGCGATCACACGGGAGCAGGGGCGCCGGCCGGTCTCGGACCAGCTCTGGCTCGATCTCACCCGCGGCGGTCGGCCCGGGTCGCTCGCCGTCGTCGCCCGCGATGGCGACGACCGACTGATCGGCGTCGCCCAGGCCTCGCGAGGGAACGACACGACGGTGCTGCAGATCGTGTTGGCGACCGGCCAGCCGCTCGACACCCTCGGTGTGGAGTTGTTGCGGCGCGCGACCACCGAGTCGGTCCGCGACGGCGCGACGCACCTGACGTGGTGGGTCCCCGAGCCCTCGGCGGCCCACCGCGCCATCGCCGGGGCGCTCGGCTGGCGGGCCCATCGCGAGCTGTTGCAGATGCGGCGTCCGCTGCCGACCGGGGCGCCGATCGAGATCGACACGCGCCCGTTCCGTCCCGGCGACGACGACGAGACGTGGATCGAGGTCAACAACCGGGCGTTCGCATCGCACGGCGAACAGGGCGGCTGGGACCTCGCCACCCTGCACCAGCGCATGGCAGAGCCGTGGTTCGATCCCGAGGGCTTCCTCGTCCACGAGATCGACGGCCGGATGGCGGGCTTCTGCTGGACGAAGCTGCACCACGAGGTCGACCCGGTCGAGGGGGAGATCTACGTGATCGCCGTCGACCCCGACTTCCACGGCCGCGGCCTCGGCGCCCAACTCACGCTCGCCGGACTCGATTCGATCGCCCGACGCGGGGTGCGGACCGGCATGCTCTTCGTCGACGCCGGGAACACCGCCGCGGTCCGGCTCTACGAGAAGCTCGGGTTCACGGTGCACCGGACCGACGTCGCGTTCGTCCGGGGGTAGCGTCGGGCACGTGCCCAGCCGGTACGACCACACCCGCGACGATCTCGCCGAGTTGCTCGACGGGACCCCGCGCTACCGGGTCGACCAGGTCTGGTCCGGCATGTACGACCGGCTCACCGAACCCGACGAGTGGACGAACCTGCCCACGACGCTGCGGGCCGAGCTCGCGGCGCGCCTGCCCATGGCGCTCACGCCCGTCACGGAGTCGGTCAGCGACGCCGGCGACACGGTCAAGTTCCTGTGGGAGCTCGCGGGGGGCAGCCGCATCGAGACGGTCCTGATGCTGTACCCCGGCCGCGCCACGGTGTGCGTGAGCAGTCAGGCCGGGTGTGCCATGGCGTGCGGGTTCTGCGCGACCGGACAGGCCGGCTTCACCCGTCACCTCACCACCGGCGAGATCGTGGAGCAGGTCGTCCGCGCGACCCGACGGTCGCGCCAGCTCGGGCGGCGGGTGTCCAACGTGGTGTTCATGGGGATGGGCGAACCGCTCGCGAACGAAGCGGCGGTGTGGGCGGCGATCGAGCGTCTGCACCACGACCTCGGCCTGTCCGCCCGGCACCTCACCGTCAGCACCGTCGGGCTCGTACCGGGCATCCGGGCGCTCGCCCGGCGTCCGCTGCCGGTCAACCTCGCGGTGAGCCTGCACGCCGCGAACGACGCCGACCGCGACGCCCTGGTCCCGATCAACCGGCGCTACCCGCTCGACGAGCTGATGGCGGCGTGCCGCGACCACCTGGCCGCGCGCAACCGTCGCATCAGCTTCGAGTGGGCGATGATCGACGGGGTCAACGACCGTCCGTCCGACGCGATCGAGCTCGCCGGTCTCTGCCGCACCCTGCGCCCCGCCGCGCACGTCAACCTGATCCCGCTGAACCCGACACCGGGCTACCCCACCGTCGGCTCGCCGCCCGATCGCGTGCAGTCGTTCCGGGACCGACTCGAGGCACTCGGCGTCAACGCGACGGTGCGCCGCAACCGCGGCACCGACATCGACGCCGCCTGCGGTCAGCTCGCCGCCGGTCAACCGGTCGTGCTCTCGCCGCGCTGACCGTCAACACCCGGCCGCGCGCACCGACGGCGTCGGGTTCACGGGGACGCCCCCGCCCGGTCGGATCTCGAAGTGCAGGTGGGGCACGCCCGTGGCGTTGCCGGTGTCGCCCACGTACCCGATCACCTGACCCGCCGAGACCCGCCCCGGAGGCCCTTCGTAGCTGCTCAGGTGGGCGTAGTAGTAGCGGTGACCGTTGTCGCCCACGAGCGAGATCGTCGTCCCGCCGAGGCGGTTGCTGCGGTGCTCGATCGTGCCGCCCACGACCGCGACGAGTGGCGTCCCGATCGGCGCCATCATGTCGACGCCCTGGTGCCGACGACCGCCACTGCGGGGCGCACCCCACGTGTCGCTGTAGGCGGATCCGCCGATGACGGGGCACACGATCGTGC
>SKSP01000415.1 GCA_007122945.1 Ilumatobacteraceae bacterium
CAACCGGATGATCGGGCACCCGTACACGAAGGTGATGAACTCGAACAACGACGTCGACATGGCGGCCGCCCTGATCGTCTGCTCGGTCGAAGCGGCCCGCCGACTCGGCGTGGACGAGGACCGGTGGGTGTTCCCGCACAGCGGCGCCGACTGCCACGAGCACCCGCACGTCTCGCACCGCGACACGTTCGCCGAGACACCGGCGATCGAACGCGGCGGCCGGGCGGCGCTCGAGCTCGCCGGCACGTCGATCGACGAGGTCGCGCTCGTCGACCTGTACTCGTGCTTCCCCTCCGCGGTGCAGCTCGGCGCCCGGGCGCTCGGCCTCGACCCGTACGACCCCGACCGACCGCTGACGCTGACCGGTGGGCTGTCGTTCGCCGGCGGTCCGTGGAACAACTACGTCACGCACGCCATCGCCACGATGGTCGAGCGACTGCGCGAGCGCCCGGGCGACACCGGGCTCGTGTGGGCGAACGGCGGCTACTGCACGAAGCACTCCTTCGGCGTGTACGGCACCGAGCCGCCGGCCGCCGGCTTCCGCCACGCCGACCCGCAGGCCGAGATCGACGCGCTCCCTCGCCGCGACCTCGCCGACCCGGCCGATGCCGCGGGGCCGGCGACGATCGAGGCGTACACCGTGATGCACGACCGCGACGGCGCGCCCGAGCGGGCGATCGCAGCATGCCTGCTGCCCGACGGTCGACGCGCGTGGGGTGCATCCGAGGCGCCCGACGTGCGCACCGCGCTCCTCGACGGCGAGTGGGTCGACGCCACCGCCACCCTCACCCCCGACGGCACCCTCCAGCTGTAACGCCCCGAACCGTCTGCCGGAACCGGCCGAGATCGGTCGATCGGCGCGGACGGTTCGGGTGATGGGACGCGAACCGTCTGCCGGAACCGGCCGAGATCGATCGATCGGCGCGGACGGTTCGGGTGATGGGACGCGAACCGTCTGCCGGAACCGGCCGAGATCGGCCGATCGGCGCGGACGGTTCGGGTGAGGGGACGCGAACCGTCTGCCGGAACCGGCCGGAAACGGTCGATCGGCGCGGACGGTTCGGCTACTCGACGATCTCGCCGCCGGCGAGGGTGCCGCGATCGGGGCACGTCTCGAACAGGAACGACTCGGTCGCGGGGACCTCGACGTCGGTGACGAGGCTCGGGTCGGACGGGATCGGGACGACCTGGGCGTCGAAGTCGTCGGTGGCGACCTCGACGAGTCGGGCGAGGTCGTCGGGAAGATCGAGCTCGGGGAGGATCTCGCCGGGGTCGCGCACGGCGAGCGCGGCGAGCCACGCGGCGGCCAGCCCGTCGAGGGCGTCGTCGTCCGCTCCCGCCGCGACGAGGGCGTCGAGCGCCCGGGCGGAACGCCGCGCGTACGGACCGATGAAGCCGTCGGCGGCGACCTCGGCCTCGTCGGCCAGCGCGTCGGGCCAGTTGTCGATCATGTCGTCGACCGCTGCGGCGACGACCGGCGACGCCACGACCTCGAGCCGGGCGGCCTCGATCGGGTCGTCGGCGAACGACGCCGCCACGGCGGCCACCTGGAACGAGCCGGCGAAGCGGCTCCACGCTCGGCACACGACGTCCTCGTCGTCGAGCCCGGGCACGCCGATCTCGGGCAACGTCGGCTCGGTCACCGGCACCTCGTCGATCTCGATGCCGGGCGCCTCGGTGACGACCGTCGTGGTGTCGTCGTCGCCGGTGTCGGGCTCGACCGGGTCCGTGCCGTCGGGATCGGTGGCGGGCGCCTCGGTCATTGGCGTCTCGGTCGTCGGCGCTGTCGTGACCCCCGCACCGTCGTCGTCGGACGAGCAGGCGATCGCGGTCAGCGCCAGCACGGCGGCGATCGCGAAGGTTCGCACCGCCGGCCGCCGCCCACTCCCGCCGTGCCGGTCGTACGGGTGCCGGACGGACGGGTGGCTCATCGCCTCATCGTGCCACGGCGCGTGACAAGCTTCTCGGCATGCCGCGGCCCCGGATCGTGCTCGACTGCGACCCCGGCCACGACGACGCCGTCGCCATCGTGGTCGCCGCCCACACGACCGAGCTGCTCGGCATCACGACCGTCGGCGGGAACGCGTCGCTCGAGCACACCACCTACAACGCGTGCGTCCTGCGCGACCTGCTCGGCCTCGACGCCGAGGTGCACGCAGGCGCCGCCCGGCCGCTCGTCGCCGCCCCGCAGCACGCGGCAGCCGTCCACGGGGAGTCGGGCCTCGACGGGGCCGACCTCCCCGAACCGTCCCGCGGTCCCGACGGCGCCGACGCGGTCGGTTTCATCGTCGAGACGTGCCGTCGCCACGACGACGTCTGGTTGGTGCCGACCGGTCCGCTGACCAACATCGCCCTCGCGCTGCGGGCGGCGCCCGACCTCGCCGACCACGTCGCCGGCATCTCGCTGATGGGTGGCGGGACGTTCGGCAACCGCACGCCGACCGCCGAGTTCAACATCTGGGCCGACCCGGAGGCCGCGGCGATGGTGTTCGACAGCGGCCTGCCGCTCGTGATGTCCGGGCTCGACGTGACCCACACGTTCCTCGCCACGCCGGACCGGATCGACACGGTCACCGCGCTCGAGGGTCGGCTCGCTGGCGTGCTCGCCGACCTGTTCCGGTTCTTCTCGGGCACCTACGTCGCCCGCCACGACCGGATCGACGGCGCCCCCGTCCACGACCCGCTCGCCGTCCTCGCGCTCAGCCGGCCGGAGCTGTTCGAACGGGTTCGACGACACGTCGCCGTCGAGACCCGCGGTGAGCTCACCCGGGGCATGACCGTCGTCGACCAGCGCACCCTCGTCGACCGACCGGCCCCGAACTGCGACCTCGTCGTCGCCGTCGACGCGGACGCCGCCTGGCAGGTCGTCGTCGACGCCATCGCCGCCTCCCCCTGAACCGTCCGCGCCGATCGACCGGAACCGGCCGATCCCGGCAGACGGAACCCGCCCGACCACCCCGAACCGTCCGCGCCGATCGACCGATTCCGGCCGATCCCGGCAGACGGAACGGGGGCGGGTACGGTCGGGCGCATGCGTGCGGCGGTGATGCGGGACTGGGAGCTGCGGGTCGACGAGGTGCCCGACCCCGAACCCGGGCCGGGGCAGGTGCTCACCCGGGTGCTGGCGTGCGGGATCTGCGGCAGCGACCTGCACATGCTGCGCCACGGCGCCGAGCTGCGGGCCCGCGAGGTCGAGCTGGCCGACGAGTTCGGGCCCGACCCGAACGCGTTGCGCCCGGTGGTGTTCGAGCCGCACCTCGACACCGTGATGGGCCACGAGTACTGCTGCGAGGTGATCGGCCTCGGCGCCGGCGTCACCGGCGTGTCGGAGGGCGACGTGGTGGTCGGGATGCCGGTCGCGCTCGACGCCGACGGGCTCCACACCGTCGGCTACTCCAACCGCTACCCGGGCGGGTACGCCGAGCTGATGGTGCTCGACGCGGCCCTCCTGAACCGGGTGCCCGACGGGGTGCCGCCGCGGCTGGCGGCGCTGACCGAACCGCTCGCCGTCGGCGTGCACGCCGTCGCCAAGAGCCGCACCGACCAGGCCCACGCCGCGGTCGTGCTCGGGCTCGGCCCGGTCGGTCTGGCGTGCGTCGCCGAGCTGAAGGTGCGCGGCATCGGGCCGGTCGTGGGCGCCGACTTCTCCTCGCGCCGCCGACGCCTCGCCGAACACCTCGGCTGCGACGTCGTCGTCGACCCGCGCGTGCAGCCGGCGGTCGCCGCGTGGCGCGAGGTCGACGGCCAGCGGCCCCTCGTCGTGTTCGAAGCTGTCGGTGTGCCCGGCATGATCGACGCGGCGATGCGGATGGCGCCCCGCGACACCCAGGTCCTGGTGGTCGGGGTGTGCATGCAGCGCGACCACATCCACCCGATGTCGGCGATCGGCCGGGAGCTGAACGTGCAGTTCGCGCTCGGCTACACACCCGACGAGTTCGCCGGATCGCTGACGAAGATCGCCGACGGGGCGGTCGACCTCGAGCCGCTGCTGACCGGATCGGTGACCGTCGAGGGAGTACCCGGGGCGTTCGCCGACCTCGCCGATCCCGAGGAGCACGCCAAGATCCTCGTGGAGCCGGACGGGACGTCGGGCGCGTAGTCTCGCGGCGTGGCCGACTCGTTCCCCCGCCAGTCAGCGCGCACCCGTCGGTTCACCCTCGGGGCGCCTCGCGACGTCCAGGTGTCCGCAGACGGTCGTCGGGTCGTGTTCCTCCGCAGCCGGGCGGGTGACGACCCGCTGACGTGCCTGTGGGTGGCCGACGCGGACACCGGCCCCGGAACCGACACGGAACGCCTCGTCGCCGACCCGGCCGCGCTGCTCGACGACCGTGGCGACGGGCCGACGGACGACGACGCCCTGCCCGACGAGGAACGTCGCCAGCGGGAACGGCGACGCGAGGCGGCGAGCGGCATCACCAGCTACGCCACCGACGCCGCCGGCACCGTGTGCGCGTTCGCGCTCGCGGGACGACTGTTCGTCGCCGGGTTGATCTCGGGCAGCGCCCGCCCGCTCGACGTCGCCGGGCCGGTGTTCGACCCGCGGCCCGACCCGCCCGCCCGCCGGGTGGCCTACGTGAGCGGTCGCCTGCTGTGCATCGCCGAGCTGGACGGTTCGTGGTGGGTGCTCGCCGGCGGCGACCTCGACGAGCCCGACACCGTCAGCTGGGGCAGCGCCGACTTCATCGCCGCCGAGGAGATGCACCGCTTCCGCGGCTACTGGTGGAGCCCCGACGGCGAGGCGATCGCGGTGTGCCGGGTCGACGTCGCACCCGTCGGCGTGTGGCACCTGTCCGATCCCGCCGACCCGGCCGCCGCCTCGACCCCGGTCCGCTATCCCGCGGCGGGCACCGACAACGCCGACGTCTCGTTGCACGTGTTCGGCCTCGACGGCGGCGAACCCGTCGACGTCGAGTGGGACCGCGAACGGCTCCCGTACCTCGCCGACGTGCGGTGGTCGAGCGGAGGGCTCGTGATCACGGTGCAGTCGCGCGATCAGCGCGAGCTCGAGGTGCGCACGGTCGATGCCGCGACCGGGGCGACCGAGTTGCTGTTCGCCGACCGCGACGACGCCTGGGTCGAGCTGGTGCCGGGCTCGCCGCGCGTACTGCCCGACGGCCGACTCGTGACGTGCGCCGACCGCGACGGTGTCCGACGGCTGCTCGTCGACGACGATCCGGTGTCCGGCGAGCAGCACCAGGTGCGCTCGATCGTCGCCGCCGACGCCGACCGGGTCGTGTTCACGGCGAACCCGCTCGACGATCCGACCGTGCTGCACGTGTGGACGTGGCGCCCCGAGACGGGCTGCGAGCAGCTCACCGACGCCCAGGGTGTGCACGGAGCCGCGGCCGGCGGGCCGAGCATCGTCGTGCGGGAGACGACGCTCGACCGCCCCGGCGCCCGCTGGCGGCTCCCCGGTGGCGGCGAGCTCTCGAACGACGCCGAGACCCCGGTGGTCACGCCGAACGTGAAGATCTCGCGCACCGACTCGGGGATGCCCGTCGCGGTGCTGCTGCCCCGCGACCGCACCGGCGGCGCGAACAACGACGACACGGACGACGACACGGGCGACGACACGGGCGTCGACACGGGCGACACCGGCCGCGGCCCGCTCCCGGTGCTGGTCGACCCGTACGGCGGCCCGCACGCCCAGCGCGTGCTCCGCTCGCACGACGCGTTCGCGTCGTCGCAGTGGTTCGCCGACCAGGGCTTCGCGGTCGTCGTCGCCGACGGTCGTGGCACCCCCGGCCGGGGCAGCGAGTTCGAGCGGGCCGTCCACCACGACCTGGCGACCGCCCCGCTGGAGGACCAGATCGAAGCGCTGCACCACGCGGCGGCCGAGCACGACGGGCTGCTCGACCTCTCACGCGTGTCCATCCGCGGGTGGAGCTTCGGCGGCTATCTCGCCGCACTCGCCGTGCTGCGTCGCCCCGACGTGTTCCACGCCGCCGTCGCCGGCGCCCCGGTGACCGAATGGCGGCTCTACGACACGCACTACACCGAGCGCTACCTCGGCGACCCGCGCACCGATGCGACCCCGTACGACGCCAGCTCACTGCTCACATCGGCGGACTCCCCCGGCGAGCACCGGCCGCTCCTGCTGATCCACGGGCTGGCCGACGACAACGTCGTGGCCGCCCACACCCTCCAGCTGTCGTCGGCGCTGCTGGCCGCCGGCCGCCCCCACGAGGTCCTCCCCCTCGTCGGTGTCACGCACATGACACCCCAGGAGGTCGTCGCCGAGAACCTCCTGTTGCACCAGCTCGACTTCCTCCGCAGGTCCCTGCGGCTCGACCCACGACCGACCCACGCTTCCCACCGAGACGAGGACCCCCGATGAACGACCGACTCAACGAGCTCTTCGAGGGGGTCGCCGTGCACGCCACCGCCGACCGCGAGCACCAAGCCGCGCTCGAGCTGCTGGCGCTCGTGATGGTCGCCGACCACCACCTCGACCCGGCCGAGATCGAGATGATCCGCGAGATCTCCGAGGACTGGCGCGGCGGTGCGTTCTCGTTCGAGCAGTACCTCGGCCCGGCGATGGCGAAGGCCCGCGCCGCCGTCAACGACCACACCATCGACGCGTTCCTCGACGACGTCGATCACCGCATCACCAGCCGCGTCCTGCGCCTCGCCCTGTTCTCCGCAGCGCGTCAGGTCGCCGGCGTGGACGACGACGTCAGCCCCGAGGAGGGGACCCTTCTCGCCGACATCGCGGTCCGGTTCGGTTGAGCGGGTCGCCGCCGGGCGGGGGCCCGCAGCTGATCGTCTACGCAGACCGGTTCGCCGGCGACCTCGCCCGGCTCCGCGACCTGCTCGCCGGTCCGCTCGCCGGGGCGTTCACCGGCGTCCACGTGCTGCCGTTCTACGTCCCGATCGACGGTGCCGACGCCGGCTTCGACCCGACCGACCACCTCGCCGTCGATCCCCGCATCGGCGGTTGGGACGACATCGCCGCGATCGCCACGACCCACGACGTGATGGCCGACATCATCGTCAACCACGTGTCGGACGAGTCGACACCGTTCCGCGACTGGTGGGAGCGCGGTGGGGCGTCGGCGTACGACGGCATGTTCCTGACGTTCGACGCGGTGTTCCCCGACGGCGCGACCGAGGCCGATCTCACCACCGTCTACCGGCCGCGGCCGGGCCTGCCACTCACCCGCGTGCGCACCGGCGACGGCCGCCAGCGGCTGATGTGGACGACGTTCACCCCGCACCAGATCGACATCGACGTCGAGCACGAACGCGGCTGGGCGTACCTGACCTCGATCGTCGACCGGCTGGCGACGGCCGGCGTGACCTTCGTCCGCCTCGACGCGGTCGGCTACGCGATCAAGCGGGCCGGCACGTCGTGCTTCATGCTCCCCGAGACGTTCGAGTTCGTCGACCGACTCGCGGCGGCGCTGCGCGAGGTCGGGATCACCGTGCTCGTCGAGGTCCACGGACACCACCTGATGCAGCTCGACATCGCCCGCCGCGTCGACCTCGTGTACGACTTCGCCCTCCCGCCGCTCGTGCTCGACGCGCTGTACCGCGGCGATTCGGGGCCGTTGCGGCGATGGTTCGAGATACGTCCGACGAACGCGGTGAACGTGCTGGACACCCACGACGGGATCGGCGTGATCGACGTCGGCGCGGACCCGACCCACCCGGAGCGACCGGGTCTGCTCGAACCCGATCGGTTGTCGGACCTGGTCGAGGAGATCCACCGCCGAAGCGACGGGGCGAGCCGCAAGGCGACCGGTGCTGCGGCGTCGAACCTCGACCTCTACCAGGTCAACTGCACCTACTACGACGCCCTCGGGCAAGACGACGAGCGCTACCTGCTCGCCCGGCTCATCCAGTGTCTCGTGCCCGGGATCCCGCAGGTGTACTACGTCGGGTTGCTGGCCGGCGGCAACGACGTCGACCTGCTGGAACGAACCGGCGTCGGCCGCGACATCAACCGCCACCACTACGACGCGGACGAGCTCCACGCCGCCCTCGACCGTCCGGTCGTGCGCCGTCTGCTGCGCCTCTTGCGCTGGCGTACGTCGCACCCGGTCCTCTCGACGGCCGGCGCTGCGTTCGAGGTGGTCGACGCTCCACCGCACGTCCTGCACCTGCGATGGAGCGCTCCGGACGGATCCCACGTGCTCGACGCCGAGATCGACCTCGCCGGGGCCGCGTTCAGCATGGTCGACCACGGACCGCACGGCGAGTCGCAGGTCGGGTCGTTCGATGAGCTCTGACGACGACGTCCGGGACACCGGGCTCGCGGCCCGGCTCCGGGCCGCCGAGCACGCCGTCGAACACCTCTCGCGGGTGGTCGAGCGCGAGCGCGCCGCCCGGGAGACGCGCCGCGAGCTCCACCGGCTGGTCGCCGCGTCGGTGGCGGCGACCACGATCGACGAGGTCGTGACGACCATCGTGCGCGGGTCGAGCGATGTCCTCGGC
>SKSP01000304.1 GCA_007122945.1 Ilumatobacteraceae bacterium
CGGTCCTTGTTGTCGTTGTTGAAGAAGTGGTTGGGGCCCATCCCCTCGACGAACAAGGTCTTGGTCGGGTGGGCCGCGATGTCGCGGGCGAGCTCCTCGATGGCGTCGACGGGCACCCAGGAGACCTCGGAGATCTGCTCGGGCGAGCAGCTCGTGCGGAGGTGATCGGCGATCGCGTCGAACACCGGCCGCACCTCGACCGTGCCGCCGTCGACGAGCTGCACGGTGAAGGTGCCCTCGAGCGCGGGGACGACCCCGGTGGGGAAGTTGTCGCCGGTCTCGTCGTGGGTGACCACCCGCGGGGCGGCGGTGACGGTGTCCCACACCACCTGATCCCCCCACTCCTCACGCAGATCGCGCGGGACGTACTGGGTGCCCTGCTCGGCGGCGATCGGGATCGCGTCGCCGGGTTCGACGAGCTCGACGCTGCTCAGCGACGCGTTGGTGTAGCCCGCGATGATGTCGGCGGCCTTCAGGAGCTCCATCGTGTCGGTGCGCACCAGCAGCGGTAGGTCGGTCTGGGTGCGCACGTACTGCTCGTCGTAGAGCCCGTCGCGGACGATCACGTGGGCGAGCCCGAGCGCGAGCGCACCGTCGGCACCGGCGCGGATGGTGATCGCCCGGTCGGCCTTGCAGCTCGACGACTGGTACTCCGGTGCGATCGTCACCACCTTGGCGCCGTGCAGGCGGGCCTCGGTGAGCCAGTGGCCGTCGGGCATCTTGGTGGCGATCCAGTTCATGCCCCAGAGCGTGATGAGCTCCGCGTTCTCGGCCGTGGCGAGGTCGAAGTCGAGCGTCTGCTGCCCGGTCACCATCGGGTGGCCGGGGGGCAGGTCGGTGTGCCAGCTGTAGCTGTCCCAGTGGCGGCCTCCGACCGCGTCGGCGGCGTCGACGCCCCGCACGTGCGCGTCGAGGAGCGCCATCATGTTGGCCATCCGGTAGAAGCCGCCCACCCGGAACGGGGCGTTGAACGGCATGCCGCCGCGGAACTTGAGCGTCTGGACGCCCGCGCCGCCCATCGCCTCGATCATCTCGGGCTCGTAGTGGGCCTGCGCGCGGAGGAGCTCGGCGCCGGCGTCGCCCGAGTAGGTGTCCGCGATGTCGACCCAGGTCTCGGCGACGAGGTTCGTGGCGTCCTCGAAGGAGAGCTTGACGAAGTCCTCCTTGCCGCGACCCTCGCGGTACCGCAGCGGCGGCTGGCCGTCCGCGTCGCGGGGGCGCCCGTCGTCGATCCACTGCTTGAACCCGACCCGCACGTAGCAGCCCTTGACCCGGCGGTCGCTGTACGTGCGGCGCACGTAGGCGAGCCCCGACACGCACGCCCGCGGATCCCACCGCTGCGATGCGCGGTTCCCGTAGACGTCGGTGGCACGGCCGTACCCGAACGACGGGTCGGCGTAGACGGTGACACCGTTCTTCACGTTCGCCTTGAGGAGACAGCCGTGGGTGTCGTTCGGTGCGCACAGGTAGTGGAAGGTGCTGTCGGGCGTGTACAGGTCGCGATAGACCTGCTCCCAGTCGCGGTCGGGATACGCCTCGAGCGGGTTGGCGATCGGTTCGATCGGCTCGAGCATCGCCGAGGTGTCGACGAGCGCATCGATCGACGAGCTCCCCGTCGCCGCTGCCAGCAGCGCGGCGGGCCCGGTCGCCAGGACGGCCCGTCGGGACGGGCGCCAGGTCGGATCCCCCGTGGTCCCCATCGTTCGATGGTGCGCGGCACCGCTCGCCCCGACCAGGGTCCAAGGTCCCGAACTCGGAGAATTTGTCTCGGCTCGACTAGAGTTACCGTATGGACGACATGTCGACCACCGAGTCGTCCCGCAGACCCGACGACGCGCGCCCTGCCCACCCCACCGTGAGAGCCGGGCTGCTCATGGTGGGGGTCGTCCTCGTGTTGCTGGTGCTCTCGGTGCTGAGCACGGTGCGATGACGGCACCGCGCGAGGCGACCGACCCGCTCCAGGTGCAGGCGCGGGCGCTCGGCGACCCGACGCGGCACCGCATCTTCCGCTTCGTGGTCGATGCCGAGCGGCCCGTCGGGGTGGCCGAGCTCACCGACCACGTCGGCCTGAACCACAACGCCGTCCGCCAGCACCTCGCCAAACTGGTCGAGGCCGGTCTGCTCGTCGAGGGCGTCGCCGCGCCTACGGGGCGTGGCCGGCCCCGCCTGCAGTACACCGTCGAGCCCTCGGTCGAGGGTCGATGGGGCGCGACCGGACCGTACGAGCGTCTGGCGCTGCTGCTCGGCGAGGTGATCCGCACCGGCGATGCGCCGATCGAGGTGGGGCGCCGGGCGGCGCGACGCGAACGGCTGGGTGGCGATTCGCGCAGCGGCGACGCGGTGGGCGAGCTGGTCGACCGGATGGCCCGACACGGCTTCGAGCCGTCGGTCGACTACGACGGCGACGTCGTCGACATCACCTTGCACCGCTGCCCGTTCGAGACCGTGGCGCTGGCCGACCCCGACACGGTGTGCCAGCTGCACCTCGGGCTGGCCCGCGGGACCGCCGACGACCTCGGCGGGCTGGTGGTCGACGAGTTGCTGCCACGCGACCCGCGCCGCGCCCAGTGTCGGCTGCGCTGCCACCTGACCGACGACGACCGCGGCGCCGCCGGGAGCGGCTGAGTCCCGTCGGCCCGGCGGTTCACGGACCGGTGGCGAGGGCGTCCTCCGCGGCGAGCACCTGGGGGAACAGCAGGTTGTTCTCCTTGTGCACGTGGAGGTGGGTGTCGACCTCCAGCTCGACGAGCCCGTCGTACAGCGCCCGGTAACTCGCACAGCCGTCGTCGGGCGTCCGATACTCGTTCGCCACGGTGCGCAGCCGGGCGAGCAGCTCACCCGCCTGGTCGTGCTCGCGCAGCATCACCGAGATCGGGTTGCGGAGCGTGCCGCAGTGGAAGCCCGGAGCCGCAGTCGCGCTCGCGAGCTCGCGGATCATCGGGAAGAGCACCTGCTCCTCCTTCCGGAGGTGCGGTTCGAGATCGTCGCGCAGGTCGATGACGAGGCGCTGCACGTCGCGCAGCTCGGGGTGACGGTCGCCGTGGACGTCGGCGACCTTGACGGCGAGGGCGACGAGGCGGGGGAGCGCGGCGTCGAGGTAGGCGTGATGGGTGGATTCGAGGTGGTCGACGAGCTCGGCCGGCCCGAGGTCGGCCCAGTCGGGACGGGAGGCCCGATCGAGCGGGGTGTGCTCGTCGAGCTCGGCGAGCACCGCCGCGAGGTCGAGCCGGGCGTCGTCGACGGCCGCGGCGATCGATCGCTGGCCGCCGCAGCAGTAGTCCAGCCCGAGCCGGTCGAGCCGGGCAGCGAGGTGGGGCCGTGCGGTGACGAGATCCCCGAGGCGGGTGTCGCCGGTGATGGTGTTGATGGTGTTGATGGTGTTGATGGTGGTCATCGGTGGTCGCTTCCTGTCGTGAGTGGTCGGTCGGTGGGAGCCGGCACGTGGCTCGCCGCGAGGCGGACGGCTCGCCAGACGGCGTCGGAGCCCCAGATCACGAGCGCGACGGCGAGGACCGGCCGCGCCTCGAGGAGGGCGCCGAGCGCGGCCGCGTTGCCGGCGGCGAGCGACGTCCACGATCGGGTGATCCCGAACCCGGCGCTCAGGGCACGGTGCCCGCCGCCGCGCAGCACCGGCCCGAGGTAGGCGAGGGACGCGACGAGGATCTGCGCGTATCCGCCGATCACCAGCGTCAGGAGCACCCGACGGTCGTCGTTCCCGTTCGCCGCCGCGACGGCGAGCAACAGCACCATCGCGATCCACCACGCGATGCCCGCACCGAGCTGGGCGACGCGTGGACCGGCCCAGCGCCACCGCTTGGCGGTGATCATCGGGAGCATCGCGACGATCGACGTGAGGGCGGCGACGTACACGACGAGGGCGGTGGTGACGAGGATCGGATCGCCACGGAGGTGTCCGACGACGGCGCCACCCGTCGCGACGGCGAGCGTCCAGGTCGCGATCCGGATCCGGGAAGCCCGCGCGCGGGCCGGCATCCTGGCGCGCAGCTGCGTCGCCGCGAACCAGGGGAGCGTGCCGGCGATGACCAGTCCGACCAGGCCGAGGACGTTCAGCGTGAGGTGGACCGACCGCAGCTCCGCCCAGTGGCGTCCGGCGTTCCCCGACGCGAGCAGGAGTCCGACCGCCGAGCCCGCGACACCTGCGGTGAACGCGAGGAGGTAGGCATCGATCGCCGGCCGGAACCGAGGAGTCGTCGCGGTGCGTCGGATGCCCCACAGGATCGGGATCATCGCGGCGATGGAGACCGTCACGGCGGTGCCGCCGAGAAGGGTCAGCGATGCCAGGTCCTGTTCGCGCCCGACGGCGAGTGCCACCGCCCCGGCCGCGAGGGTCCACCGTTGGGTCGTCACGACCGATGTCCGCGGCGCCGGCGCCGCCGACCAGGTGACGGCGAGCATCGGTGTCACCGCGGAGATGGCGCCGAGGAGGCCACCCACCGCGAACAGGTGCAACGGCGACCACCAGCCACCGATCGCCGGCACCGCGAGCCCGACCGCGGCGACGAACACGAACGCGACCGACACCGTCAGGCCGCGTCGGGCCTGCTCGTGCACCGCACGCACCCGGCCGATCGTGGGGTCGATCGTGGATTCGCGCGCCGGGTCGCTCGCCGTGGTGCTCCGGATGGTCGGGGACGGGTGTCCTGGTCGCATATCTCTAGCTGATGCTAGAAGTACGCGGGAACGGTGACCAGGGCCGAAGGTCCCCGGCAGGTGTGGGCCGGGATCAGACCAGACCGAGCGCGACCATCGCGCGACCGACGCGCAGGAATCCGGCGATGTTGGCGCCGCAGACGTAGTTGCCCGGCGTGGCGTAGGCCTCGGCGGTCTCGGCACAGATCCGGTGGATCGACGTCATGATCGATTCGAGTCGGCGCTCGGTGTGCTCGAACGTCCAGCTGTCGCGGCTCGCGTTCTGCTGCATCTCGAGCGCCGAGGTCGCGACCCCGCCGGCATTGGCCGCCTTGCCCGGCCCGAACAGGGCCCCGGCCTCCTCGAGGAGCCGGACGGCGTCGGGGGTGGTCGGCATGTTCGCCCCCTCGACGACCATCGTGCAGCCGTTCCGCAGGAGCGTCGCGGCGTCGCGTCGGGTGAGTTCGTTCTGGGTCGCGGACGGGACCGCGAGGTCGCAGGGGATGTCCCAGATGTTGCCGTGTTCCACGAACGTGGCGTCGCGATCGAGCTCGACGTAGCGGGCGATCCGACCGCGCTCGCTCAGCTTGACCTGCTTGAGCTCGTCGAGGCGGATGCCGCGCGGCGCGTGGACGGCCCCGCTCGAGTCGGAGCAGGCGATCACGCGGGCGCCGAGTTGTTCGAGCTTCTCGATCGCGTAGATCGCGACGTTGCCGGCACCGGACACGACGCAGGTCTTTCCCCCGAGGTCGTCGCCCCGGGTCCGGAGCATCTCGCGCGCGAAGAAGACGGTGCCGTACCCGGTCGCTTCGGTGCGGACCTGCGATCCGCCCCAGCCGATGCCCTTGCCCGTCAGCACGCCGGACTCGTAGCGGTTCGTGATCCGGCGGTACTGGCCGAACAGGTAGCCGATCTCGCGCTCCCCGACGCCGATGTCGCCGGCAGGGACGTCGGTGTACTCGCCGAGGTGGCGGTACATCTCGGTCATGAAGCTCTGGCAGAACCGCATGATCTCGTCGTCGGAACGTCCCTTGGGGTCGAAGTCCGCTCCACCCTTCCCGCCGCCGATCGGCATCGCCGTGAGGGCGTTCTTGAACGTCTGCTCGAACCCGAGGAACTTGACCACGCCGAGGTTGGTCGACGGGTGGAACCGCAGTCCGCCCTTGTAGGGGCCGAGTGCCGCGTTGAACTCCACGCGGAACCCCCGACTGATGTGGACCTCCCCGGCGTCGTCCTGCCAGGGCACCCGGAAGATGATCTGTCGTTCCGGCTCGCAGATCCGCTCGATGATCTTGTGTTCGGCGAGATCGGGGTGCTTCGCGAGCACCGGACCGATCGACGTCAGGACGTCGTGCACGGTCTGGTGGAACTCCGGCTCGGCCGGGTTGCGGCGGAGCACGTCGTCGTAGATGCCTTCGAGCTTCTCGTCCAGGGTCACGAGCGCATCCTCGCCGACCGGGCGCGGCCGACGCCAACGTGACGGATGCCGTCGCGGCACCCGTCACGTCGGCGTCGGGGTTCCGGGCCCTCAGTGCCCTCCCGCGTCCGCGGCGTCGACGTCGCCGGCCTGGAACAGGCCGAGGGCGCCGATGCCCACGTTGGAGAACTTGTGGGTGACGATGGGGTAGAGGCCGTCGAAATCGAGGGTGAACTCCACGTAGCCGCCCTGGGCGGGTTGCAGGTCGAGCGCCTGGGCGCCACCGCGGGTCTCGTCGGGCTGCAGCAGCAGCGCACCTTCCTTGTAGAAGGTGTCGAAGATGGTGCCGACGATGTGGAACGACGAGTTCTCGCTCGGGCCGGCGTTGAGCACGAAGGCCCGGATCCGTTCGTCGGTCTCGACCCGGATGGGTGCGTGGAGGTACTGGTTGACGTAGCCGTTGAAGACCACGGCGTCCCAGGCGTCGTCCATCATCTTGCCGAGGTTGCCCGGTTCGCCCATCGGCCCGGTGTAGATCTCGGACTGGACGAACACGAACTCGTGGTCGACCTCGGGCAGATCCGGCGGGTCGACGATCATCGCGCCGAACATGCCGTTGCCGATGTGGTGCAGCGCGGGCGGGGTGCCGCAGTGGTACATGAACACCCCGGCGTGCTTGGCCTCGAACTGGTAGACGAGGCTCTCGCCGGGTGCGATGGTGCGCATCTCGTCGTTCCAGGCGACCTTGGAGGAGTGGAAGTCGATCGAGTGCCCGATGCGGCCCTCGTTGACGAGGGTGACGGTGAAGATGTCGCCGACCTGGCCGCGCAGCACGGGGCCGGGGAACATGTCGTCGTAGACCCACATCTCCTGGGTGACGCCGGGAGCGACCTCCATGACGACTTCGTCGGCCACCAGGGTGATCTCGTGCTCGGTGCCACCCGGCGCGGGCTGCAGCTCCGGGTCGTAGGGCTGCCACTCGACGGCGGGGGCGGCGTCGAAGTCGATCTCGGCTCCGTCGTGGCCTGCGTGGGCGACGGCGGTGGCCGCGTCGGCCGGGGCGGGGGTTCCGCCGCTCACGATCACGTCCATGGTCATGCCGGCGTCGCGGTGACCCGGGACGGTGCACCAGCCTTGGACGGTGGTGGTGAAGGGGCCGACGGTGATCGTCTCGCTCTCGCCGGCATCCAGCATGCGGGTGCCCGTGCCGTCGGGGAACACGAGGTCGTGGGGCATCGCCCCGACGTTGGTCACGTGCATGGTGACGACCGCGCCGTGGTCGACCTCGAGGGTGGCTGGTTCGACCCAGATGTCGCCGAGCTCGACGTCGAGCTCCATGGTGGCCGCCGGGGGTGCGGCGCCGCCGACCGGGGCGGCCATGTCGTTGCCGTCGTCGGCGCATCCCGCGAACACTGCGAGCCCGAACAACGCGACGACCGCCGTGCGGAGTCGGACACCTGCAACGGTGAACATGATGAGACCTCTTTGCGCTCGTTGATACTAGAAGTATTCGGCAAATCGGTCTCGGATGCGGAGGGCCGAAGGTCCCGATCTGGAGGTATTTCCGGCATTGGGAAGAAAATGCTGCCGCGGGAGGTGCGCGCAGGCACGCGTGGCGCCCGTCGGGGGCACCGGTCAGTGGGGTGGTTGCGACCGACGCGGGTCGCCGGGCAACGCGGTGCCGCTGGCGAGCATCCTGGACACCAACTGCTGGGCGGACACGAGGTTCTCCTCCAGCATGGCGAGGCCGCGTTCGGTGTCACCGATCTCGAACAGCCACTTCGTCGCGGCGAGGCCCTGCACGAGCTCGTCGTTGACCTCGGCCGCGTCCCGTTGGATGGCGGCGACGGCGGCCGCGTGCCGCTCGATCCGCTCGGCTTCGCGCAGGCGGTCCGACGCGACACCGAGCAGGCCGCCGAGCAGCAGCAACGGTGTGGCCACGCTCAACCATCCGAGCGGACCGAGATCCACCCCGCGGCTGAACGCCCAGGCCACGACGAGGGCCAAGCCGCAGGCCCCGGCGACCAACCCGACCCGGAAGCCGAAGCTGATCGCCAGCAGGGCGATGGGCAGGACGTACAGCACCGAGATGGTCTGTTCGGTGTCGCCGACGGACATCCGGAGGGCGAAGACGCCGACGAACGACCCGACGGCGACCGAGATCGCGGCGACGGGGTGGCGGCGGAACCACGGTCCCGGAGCGGTCGGGATGGGCGGTGAGGGTCCGAAGTCGACCATGATCTCCAAGTCTGCGAGGAGCTGCATGCTCGGCGGGAGGGGCCAAGGTCCCGATCATCCGGGGCTTCCATCGCCGGTCCCGCTCCGTACGATCGCCGATGCCCGAAGTGGCCCCGAAGTGGCGGCGA
>SKSP01000508.1 GCA_007122945.1 Ilumatobacteraceae bacterium
ACACGCCGTGGGGGTCGCGGGCGAGCACGTCGGCGGCGGGCGTCGAGGCCGGCACGACCTCGATCGTGCCGAGCCCGGCGAGGTGGCGCAGGATCGTCGTCTTGATCCCGAAGTCGTAGGCGACGATCCGCCGGTCGGGAGCACCGTCGAGCGCGGGCACCGTGTACGCCTCGCCGGTCGTGACGGTGGCCACCAGATCGGTGTCCGCCGTTCCCGGTTCGGCCCGGGCGGCGGCCAGCAGCTCGGACTCCGACGCCGTCCCGAACGCGCCCGGCATCGCACCGGTGTCGCGGATGAGCCGGGTCAGCCGGCGGGTGTCGATCCCGCCGATGGCCGGCACGCCGGTGGCCCGCAGCATCGCGTCCAGGCCGCCCTCGGCCCGGTGGTTGCTGTGACGGCGGGCCATCGTGCGCACGATCACCCCGCGGCAGAACGGTCGTCTCGACTCGGCGTCGGTCGGGTTCACGCCGTAGTTGCCGATGTGGGGGTTGGTGAAGGTGATGATCTGGCCGGCGTAGCTCGGGTCGGTGACGACCTCCTGGTATCCCGACAGCACGGTGTTGAACACGACCTCGCCGGTGGCGATCCCGTCCGGGGACCGGGCACCCAGCAGCTCGCCCTCGAACACCGACCCGTCCGCCAGGACGAGCACCCCCTCGACCAACCCCGAACCGTCTGGCGGGATCGGCAGATTCTGGTCGGTTCCGGCAGACGGTTCGGGGGGCATCTGCATGATCATACGGTCCTCTGCATTCTCATTCAACCTCGGGCCGTTCACCGCCGGGCCTCGCCGTCGACCACGACTGCCGCGCCGGCGAACACCGTGTGGCGCACTCTGCCGCGCAGGGGCGTCTCGACGTACGGGGTGTTGCGGCTCCGGCTGGCGAGCCGGGCGGGCCGGACCCGCCACTCGACCGTCGGGTCGAACACCGTCAGGTTGGCCGGCTCGCCGGGCGCGATCGGGCGGCCGTGGCGATCGTCCACCTTGGCGATCGCAGCCGGCTTCCACGAGAGCGCGGCGACGACGTCGGCGAGGGGCATGTCGAGGTGGGCGAGCGCCACGCCGAGCGCGGTCTCGAGGCCGAGCATCCCCGGTGGGGCCTGGTCGAGGGGGAGCTCCTTGGCGTCGGGGGTGTGGGGCGCGTGGTCGGTGGCGATCGCGTCGATGGTGCCATCGGCGAGACCGGCGCGGATCGCCGCGATGTCGGCCGCGGTGCGCAGCGGCGGGTTGACCTTGAAGATCGGGCTGTACGTGCCGAGCTGCTCGTCGGTGAGGCTGAAGTGGTGCGGCGCCGCCTCCGCGGTGACCGGCAGCCCGTCGTCCTTGGCGGCCCGGATCAACCGCACGCTGCCCGCCGTCGAGAGGTGGAGGAAGTGCATCGGCGCCCCGGTCAGGCGGACCAGCTCGATGTCGCGATGCACCATCAGCTCCTCCGCGAGCGCGGGCCAGCCGGGGAGTCCGAGACGGCTGCAGCACGAACCCTCGTGCATCACCGCCCCCTCCGTCAGCCGAGCGACCTCGCAGTGCTGGGCGAGCGTGATCCCGAGCCCGTGCGCGTACTCGAGGGCGCGCCGCATGAGCAGCGGATCCTGCACACCCGAACCGTCGTCGGTGAACAGCGTGACCCCGGCGCCGGCGAGCTCGGCGAACGGCGCGAGCTGCTCGCCGGCCCGACCGACGGTGATGCAGCCGGACGGCAGCACCTCGCAGAGCCCGGCCGCCTCGCCCTGGCGTCGGACGAACTCGACCACGCTCACCGAGTCCTGAGCCGGGTCGGTGTTCGGCATCGCGACGACGGCCGTGAACCCTCCGAGCGCGGCACCCCGACTCCCGGACTCGATCGTCTCGGCCTCCTCACGCCCGGGCTCGCGCAGGTGCACGTGCAGGTCGACGAAGCCCGGGCTGACGACGCAGCCAGCGGCGTCGAGCGTCGTGGCGTCCGGTCCGGCGGCGGCCCCCTCCCCCAGCCCCTCCCCGACGTCCTCCTCGACCTGGGTGACGACACCATCGCGGACGACCACGTCGGCCCGTCGCTCCCCGGTCCGGTCGAGCACCGTGCCGCCGGTGATCACGATCTCGGTCATGCGCGCTCCATCTCCGTGTTCTCGACGTCGGTGTGGGGTTCGGGTGCGGGGCGGGCGCCCGACCCGAGCAGGTCGAACAGGACCGCCATCCGCACGGCGATCCCGTTGGTGACCTGTTGGGTGATCACCGCACCGGGCAGCTCGGCCGGATCGACGGCCATCTCGACACCGCGGTTCATCGGCCCCGGGTGCATCACGACGACGTGATCGCCGAGCCGGCGGGCCCGATCCGGCGTCAAGCCGAAGCGGGCCGTGTACTCGCGCAGCGACGGCACGAGTGCCTCGGTCATCCGTTCGCGCTGCATGCGGAGCAGGTACAGCACGTCGACGTCCTCGAGCACCGGGTCCAGCCGGTCGGAGACGGACACGCCGAGATCGTCGCCCAGGTCGCCCGGCGGGAGCAGCGTGCGTGGTGCCACCAGCGTGACGTCGGCACCGAGCATGGTGAACGCGGCGATGTCGCTGCGCGCCACCCGGCTGTGCTTGACGTCGCCGACGATCGCGATGCGCAGCCCGTCGAACCCCGTCGTTCGGCCGAGAGCCTGACGGATCGTGTACGCATCGAGGAGCGCCTGGGTCGGGTGCTCGTGCCAGCCGTCGCCCGCGTTCACGATGCTCGCCGTGGTCCACGCCGAGATCTGCCACGGAACGCCGCTCGAGCCGTGCCGGACCACGAACGCGTCGACGCCCATCGCGGCGATCGTCTCGATCGTGTCGCGCAGGCTCTCCCCCTTGTTCAGGCTCGAGCTCGCCACGCTGAACGTCATCGTGTCGGCCGACAACCGCTTGGCGGCGGTCTCGAAGCTCAAGCGGGTGCGTGTCGAGTCCTCGAAGAACACGTTGCACACCGTCCGGCCGCGCAGGGCCGGCACCTTCGGGTTCGGGCGGCGGTTGACCTCGGCCATGTGATCGGTCAGGTCGAGGAGGCGGTGGAGCCCGTCGGGCCCGAGCTCGGCGATCGACCGCAGGTGGTTCACGACGCCCCCACCGCGTCACCCGACGCGCCACCCGTGTCGATGCGGACACCCTCGGCGCTGACCTGGACCTCTTCGTCCAGGCTCGTCGGCAGGTTCTTGCCGACGAAATCCGGACGGATCGGCAGCTCCCGGTGGCCGCGGTCGACCATCACGGCGAGCTGCACCGCTCGCGGCCGCCCGTACTCGCCGACCGCATCGAGCGCGGCCCGCACGGTCCGTCCGGTGAACAACACGTCGTCGACGATCACGACCACCGACCCGTCGAGGCCGTCGGGGATCTCGCTGACCGCGCCGGGAGACACGGGGCGGAGGCCGATGTCGTCGCGGTGCAGCGAGGCGTCGACGGAACCGACCGGCACCGGACGCTCGATCCGGGCGATCTCGGCGCCGAGCGCCTCGGCGAGCCACACTCCGCCGCGTTGGAGGCCGACGAGCATGACCCCGTCGAGCCCCTTGTTGCGCTCGATGATCTCGTGGGCCATGCGCGTCGTGGCGCGGCGCACGTCGTCAGGCCCGAGGACCTGTTTGCTGGTGGTCATGTGTCTCCTCCGTGCGGGCCTCACGGGACCCGCTTCACGGTCGGGTGCGACCATAGCACCGCCCCCGCCCGGGCGCGAGGTGACATCGGGCCGAGCCTGTTCTACCGTCGACCCCGGGGCCCGACCACGCAAGAGACCACGCAACATCGGTGCCGGGGCCCTCTCACCCCCCACATCAGAGCAACGAATCAGCGCAACGAACCAGCGCAACGATCGTGCCCACGGGCACAGAAGTGGAGGGGCCCGATGGGTCTTTCGAGGAAGCACCTGGTCATCCCGTTCGCCGCCGTGATCGGTGTGAGCGCCGGGATGATCACCAACGTCATGGCCGACTCGGGTGCACGTACCAGCCCGAGCGGTGCACCGTCCGTCCCCCTCGTCGCCCACCTCAAGGGCGGCGACGAGGAGGTCCCCACCCCCGGCCCGGCCGACGGGTTCGGCACGGCGCTCGTGAACGTCTACGGTGCCGAGGGCGAGGTGTGCGTCGAGCTCTCGACCACCAACATCGGCCCCTGGACGATGGCGCACATCCACGAGGGAACGGTCGGCACCGCCGGCGGCGTCGTGGTCGACTTCGGGTCGGACCTCTCCGGCGCCGAGACCGGACCGAAGCTCACCAAGTGCGTCGACGCGGACGAGACGGTGATCGACGCCATCATGGCCGACCCCACCGGCTACTACGTGAACGTGCACACCGCGGCGTATCCCGCCGGCGCAGTCCGCGGTCAGCTCCTGCACCGCTCGAGCGAGACGCAGTTCAACCCGGTCCCCGTTCGGGTCTACGACTCGCGCGCCGTCGCCGAGGGGAAGATCGCGGCCGACGAGACCCGCACGGTCGACCTCGAGCTGCCGGTCGGCGTGCGCGCCGGCATCGTGACCGTGACCGTGGCCGAGACCGAAGTGGGTGGGTTCTTGACGGTGTACGCCGCCGGCGAGCCGCTCCCCGAGTCGAGCACGATCAACTGGACCGCCGACGGTCAGGCCGTGGCGACCACCACCATGGCCGCCGTCGACGTGGACGGGATGATCAACATCACGGCGGGTCAGAACGCGACCCACGTCATCGTCGACGTCATCGGTTTCATCTTGTGACCCGACGACGCTGACCACCGAACGACATCGTCGACGGGGGCGGTTCTCCGGGGCCGTCCCCGGCGTCACGGGGTACGGTCGGTCCGGTGCAGGCAGCGCTCGCGATCGTGCCCGTCGCGGTCGTCCTCGTCCTCATGCTCGGCGTCGGGTGGTCGGCGGCGCGAGCGGGCATCGTGGCCGCCGGGATCGCCCTCGTGATCGCGGTGTGGGGGTTCGGCTTCGGCGGGGCCGACGACCCGTTCGGCATCACCGGGGGCATCGTGGGTGTGCTCGCCGAGGCCGGGTTCATCTCGGCCACGGTCATCGCGATCATCGGGCCGGCCCTCGGGATCCACCACCTGCAGCAGCGCACCGGTGCCACCGAACAGCTGCAACGCGCCCTCGCGAGGCTGACACCCGACCCGCGCGTCGCGGCACTGCTGATCGCCTGGTTCTTCGCCCTGTTCATGGAGGGCGCGGCCGGGTTCGGCACGCCGGTCGCGCTCGCCGCACCGTTCCTGGTGGCCGCCGGCTTCTCACCTTTGATGGCCGTCACCGCGGCGATGGTCGGGCACGCCGCCGGGGTGTCGTTCGGGGCGGTCGGGACACCCGTGGCCGCCCAGGTCGGGATCACCGGCATCCCCGGTGCCGAGATCGCCGCCGCCACCGCGCCGTATCACGTCGCCCTCGGATGGGTGCTGGTCGCGGTCGTGGTGGCGACCATCAGCCGGGCGATGCCCGGCGAACGGCTGTGGCCGTGGGGGATGTTGGCGGCGGTGTCGTTCTTCGTCCCGTTCTGGCTCATCGCGGCGACGATCGGCCCGGAGCTCCCGACGCTCGGTGGGGCGCTCGTGGGGGCGCTGGTGTTCATCGGCGTGCGCACGACGGTCCAGCGCCGGCGCGCCCCCGCCGCAGGCCCGCCCGGCGACGACACGGACGGCGAGCGCGCGACGATGCCGACGTGGATGGCGGCCGCGCCGTACCTCACGCTGATCGGCCTCGTCCTGGTCACCCGTCTCGTGCCACCCGTCGACGACGCGTTGTCGGGCGTCGAGATCGCGTGGACGATCGACGGTGGCTTCGCCGGCTCGGTGCGTCCCCTCACCCATCCCGCCCTGTTGCTCACGCTGTCGTTCCTCACGGGCGTCGTCGTCCAGCGGGCCGGGTTCGACCGGGCTCGGGGCGCGTTCTGGACCGCCACGCGTCAGCTCGTACCGGTCGTCGTCGCGCTGCTCGCGATGGTGACGATCGCCCGGTCGATGTCGCAGGCCGGCATGACCGAGGAGCTCGCCCTCACGGCGGCCGGTGCCGGTGCGGCGTGGCCCCTGCTGTCGCCCCTGGTCGGCGCGCTCGGTACGTTCGTGACCGGTTCGGCGACGGCGTCCAACATCTTGTTCACCGAGCTGCAGCAGGAGACGGCGGTCGCTTCCGGCTTCGACGTCCCGACGCTCGTGGGTGCCCAGGGCTTCGGCGCGGCCGTCGGCAACATCGTGTGCCCGCACAACGTCGTCGCGGCGGCGGCGACCGTCGGCCTGGCCGGCCAGGAGGGGTCGATCATGCGCCGGACGTTCCCGACCGCTGTCGTCTACGTCGCCCTCGGCGGCGCACTCGCCTGGCTGCTCACCCGCTGACCGCCACGAACCGTCTGGCCCCGAACCGTCTGGCCCCGAACCGTCTGGCCGGATCGACCGGATCCGGCCGGTTCACGCGGACGGTTCGGAACGCCGCTGCGGACCGTCCGCGCCGATCGACTCACCCCGGCCGGTTCACGCGGACAGATCGGTGAGTTGCTGCCAGAGGTCGTCGACCTGGCGGGTGAGCGCGGCGAGGTCGCCGTTGTTGTCGACGACGTGGGTCGCCGTCGCCAGACGCTCCTCACGGGGGGTCTGCTTCGACATCCGGGCGCGGGCGTCCGACTCGGACATGCCTCGCTGGTCGACGAGCCGCCGGACAGCGAGCTCGGGATCGATGTCCACCACGATCGTCGCGGCGAGGCCCTTCCTCGGGTTCTCCGACAACAACGGGAAGTCGAGCACCACGACGCGTCCGGTGTCCCGGTGAGCGTCGATCTGGCGCTGGATCTCGTCCTGCATCGCCGGGTGGACGATGCCGTTCAGGTCGGCGAGCGCCGCGTCGTCCTCGAACACGATCGACGCGACGGCGGCCCGGTCGAGGGTGCCGTCGTCGCGGATGATGTGGGAGCCGAATCGCTCGGCCATCCGTTCGAGGACGGGACTCCCGGGACCTTGGAGGTCGCGGGCGATCTGATCGGCATCGACGATCACGGCCCCGCGCTCCGCGAGCATCGACGACACGGTCGACTTCCCCGAGCCGATGCCCCCGGTGAGACCGACGAGGATCATCGTCGCGCGCGTCACGTCCGCCGGGTGCCGCCGACCGGATCAGGTCTCGTCGGTGACGGGCTCGGTCGGTGCGGCCGGATCGGCCGTCTCGGCCGCGTCGGCTCCGGGCGCGTCGTCGCCCTCGGCACCACCCTGGTACTCGGCCCAGGCGGCCTCGACCTCGTCGGGGTTGCCGGCGGTCCAGTTGCCGTGCTCGTCGACCTCGAAGTGCTCGCGGTACTCCTCCGCGAGCTCGCCACCCTCGGCGGCCTGCTTGATCGACAGGCTGATCCGACGGCGGGCGAGGTCGAGGTCGATGATCTTGACCCAGAGCTCCTCACCCGGGGTGACGACCTGCTCGGGACTGTCGACGTGGTGCGCGGACATCTCCGAGATGTGCACGAGCCCTTCGATCCCGTCGCCCACCTGGACGAACGCGCCGAACTGCACGAGCTTGGTGACCCGGCCGTACACGAGCTGGCCGACCTCGTGACTCTCGGCGAACTCCTGCCACGGATCCTGCTGGGTGGCCTTCAACGACAGGCTGATGCGCTCGCGGCTGAAATCGACGTCGAGCACCTGCACCTTGACGGGATCGCCGACCGTGACGACCGAACCGGGATGGTCGACGTGCTTCCACGACAGCTCGCTGACGTGGATCAAGCCGTCCATTCCGCCGAGGTCGACGAAGGCGCCGAAGCTGACGACCGACGACACCGTGCCCTCGCGGACCTCGCCCACCTTGAGGTTGTTGAGGAACTGGTCGCGCGTCTCCTTCTGGGTCTCCTCCAGATAGGCGCGGCGGCTCAGGACCACGTTGTTGCGGTTCTTGTCGAGCTCGATGATCTTGGCCTGCACCGTGGTGCCGACGTACGGCTGGAGATCGCGGACCCGTCGCAGCTCGACGAGCGAGGCGGGCAGGAACCCGCGCAGGCCGATGTCGACGATCAGGCCGCCCTTGACGACCTCGATGACCGGACCCTCGACGACCTCGTCGGCTTCCTTCTTGGCCTCGATCGTGCCCCACGCCCGCTCGTACTGGGCGCGCTTCTTCGACAGGACGAGGCGACCCTCCTTGTCCTCCTTCGTGAGGACCAGGGCCTCGACGGCCTCGCCGAGCGCGACGACCTCGGACGGGTCCACGTCGTTGCGGATGCTCAGCTCGCGCGCCGGGATGACACCCTCGCTCTTGTAGCCGATGTCGAGGAGGACCTCGTCCTTGTCGATCTTCACCACGGTGCCGTTGACCATCTGGCCGTCCTCGACCTCGACGATCGTGCCGTCGATCGCGTCGGCGAAGCTCATGCCGAGATCGTCGGCGACGACCTCGCGAGGGGTGTAGTTGCCGTCGTCGTCGAAGGTGCCCATCGGGGAGCTACCCGTCTCGTTGGCGGAGGTCTCGATCGCGG
>SKSP01000346.1 GCA_007122945.1 Ilumatobacteraceae bacterium
AGCTCGCCGAGCTCGTCGACCGCACTCCGGCGGACCGCGAACGTCTCGTCGACCTCCTGCGGGCGGTCGCGATCGTCATGGTGGTCGTCGGGCACTGGCTCGTGATCGCCGTGACCGAGGCCGGCAGCGGGGCGGGCGGCGAGATCGACGGCGTCAACGCCCTCCGCGAGCTCGAGTGGTTGCATCCGTTCACCTGGCTGTTCCAGGTGATGCCGGTGTTCTTCCTCGTGGGCGGCTACGTGAACGCCGCGTCGTGGCGATCGCACCGCGAACGTGGGGGCGACGTCACGGCGTGGGTCGTCGGGCGCCACGAGCGGCTCGTCCTCCCGGCGGCACCGTTGCTCGGGGTCCTGGTGCTGGCGGTGGTGCTCGTCGGTCCGCTCGGCGTGGACCACGAGATCGCAGCGACGGGGGCGTGGTTGGCGACGGTCCCGTTGTGGTTCCTGCTCGCCTACATGGCGATCGTGACCGTGGCGCCGGCGACGGTGATGCTGCACGACCGGGTCGGCCTGTGGGCGCCGATCGTGCTCGCCCTTGTCGCTGCGGGGGTCGATGTGCTGCGGTTCGGTGCGGACCTGGCCGTCGTGGGCGACGTGAACTACGTCGTCGTGTGGCTGTGCATCCACCAGCTCGGGTACGCGTGGGGTGACGGCCGGCTCGGCGACGGGTCGAGAACGGGTCGGGTCCTGTTCGTCGGGGGCCTGGCCGCACTGGTGGCGCTCACCCGGTGGGGCCCGTACCCGGTGAGCATGGTGACCGCCCCCGGTCAGGAGGAGCAGAACACCGAACCGCCCACGATCGCGATCCTCGCCCTCGCCGTCGCCCAGCTCGGGCTGGCGCTCGCGCTGCGATGCCGGCTCCGATCGTGGTTGCAGCGCCGACGGCCGTGGACGGTCGTCGTGGCCGCCAACACGGTCGTGCTGACGGTGTTCTTGTGGCACATGGCAGTGGCGATCCCGGCCGCGCTGCTGCTCCACGGGACCGGCCTCGTCCCGACCCCCGAGATCGGGTCGTCGGCCTGGTACCTGTTGCGGCTGCCGTGGTTGCTGACGTGCGCCCTCCTGCTCGCCGTCGTGGTGCTCGTCGCGTCGCCGGTCGAGCGGTGGGCCGCGAAGCGCTCCGGATCGGGTGGGTCGTCCGCGGGTGCCGTTGCCGCTGGCCTGGCGTGGGTCGCCGTCGTCGCCGTGCTGGCGGGCCTGCTCGGCATCGCGCTCGCCGGGCCGGGCGCCCACGGTCCGCTCGGGTTGCCGACCGCGGCCGTGGTCGCGTTCGCGGTGGGTGTCGCGCTGCTCGGTGTGGTGGGCCGGATCCGGTCGTCGGGTCAGCGCGCCAGCCAGGCGGGGCGGCGCCGCTCGTAGTCGGTGATCGCGTCGGCGTGGGTCAGCGTGATCCCGATGTCGTCGAGGCCCTCGAGGAAGCGATGCTGGGTCGACGGGTCGAGCGGGAACGCCTCGGTCAGCCCGATCGCCGGGACCTCGACCACGAGCCGCTCGACGTCGACGACGATCTCGGTGTCGGGGTCGGCCTCGATCGCGTCCCAGATCGCCTCGACCGCCCGTTCCGGCAGGACGACGGGCGGCAGGCCGTTCTTGGTGCAGTTGTTGCGGAAGATGTCCGAGAAGCTCGGGGCGATGACGGCGTCGAAGCCGTACTGCTGGATGGCCCACACCGCGTGCTCGCGGCTCGAGCCGACGCCGAACGCCGATCCGGCCACGAGGATCGTGGCGCGCGAGTAGCGCTCGTCGTTGAGCACGAAGTCGCGGTCGTCGCGCCACGTCGAGAACAGCCCCTTCTCGAACCCGGTGCGTGACACCTGCTTGAGCCACTCGGCGGGGATGATCTGGTCGGTGTCGACGTCGCTGCGCCGCAGCGGGAGTCCCGTCCCCTGGACGATCCGTACGGCCTTCATGACGGAGCCTCCCCCGGGACGATGGTGGGTCGGGATGGTTCGGGCAGATCCGACGGGGCGGCGAACGTGCCCGCCACGGCGGTGGCGGCGGCGACGCCGGGTGAGACGAGGTGGGTGCGCCCGCCCCGACCCTGGCGGCCCTCGAAGTTGCGGTTGCTGGTGCTCGCGGCGCGCTCGCCGGGCGCCAGCTTGTCGGGGTTCATCGCCAGGCACATCGAGCACCCCGGCTCGCGCCAGTCGGCCCCCGCGGCGGTGAACACGCGGTCGAGGCCCTCGGCCTCGGCCTGGGCCTTCACGGCGTGGCTCCCCGGGACGACCATCACGCGGGGCACGGTCACCCGCCGGCCGTCCAGTACCGCCGCGGCGGCCCGGAGGTCCTCGATCCGGCTGTTCGTGCACGACCCGATGAACACCGTGTCGACGGCGATCTCGCGGATCGGCGTGCCGGCCGTGAGCCCCATGTACTCCAACGCCCGGGACACGTTGTTGCGCACGGTCGGGTCGTCGTAGGTGTCGGGGGAGGGGACCACCTCGTCGATCGGGGCGACCTGGGCCGGGTTCGTCCCCCAGCTCACGTGAGGCGCCAGCGTGGCGGCGTCGATGCGGACCTCGCGGTCCCACGCCGCGTCGTCGTCGCTGTGGAGCGTGCGCCAATCCTCCAACGCCGCCTCCCATGCCGAACCCGTGGGAGCGTGAGGTCGGCCCTGGAGGTAGGCGAACGTGGTGTCGTCGGGGGCGATCAGGCCGGCCTTCGCGCCGGCCTCGATCGACATGTTGCACACCGTCATGCGACCCTCCATCGACAGCGCCCGGATGGCCGAGCCGCGGTACTCGATGACGTGGCCGAGGCCGCCGCCGGTACCGATGGTGCCGATGATCGCGAGGATCACGTCCTTGGCCGTGACCCCGGCGGGGAGCTCGCCGTCGACCTCGACCGACATCCACTTCGGCCGCGACTGGGGGAGCGTCTGGGTGGCGAGCACGTGCTCGACCTCGCTCGTGCCGATCCCGAACGCGAGCGCGCCGAACGCGCCGTGCGTGGCGGTGTGGCTGTCGCCGCAGACGATGGTCATCCCCGGCAGCGTGCGGCCCTGCTCGGGGCCGATCACGTGGACGATGCCCTGGCCGGGGTCGCCCATCGGGTAGTTGACGATGCCGAACTCGGCGGTGTTGCGGCGCAGCGTGTCGACCTGCGTGGCCGACACCGGGTCGGCGATCGGGCGGTCGATGTCGGCGGTGGGGACGTTGTGGTCCTCGGTCGCGACGGTGAGGTCCGGCCGGCGGACCGTGCGTCCGGTCAGGCGTAGCCCGTCGAACGCCTGGGGGCTGGTGACCTCGTGCACCAGGTGCAGGTCGATGTACAGCAGATCGGACTCGCCGGGTGCGTGGTGGACGACGTGGCGGTCCCAGATCTTCTCGGGCAGCGTGCGGGGCGGGCTCATCGGGCTCCTGACGGCGGATGCTCGGCCGTGTTGTCGGCATCCCATATGGTGAGATAGAGTTCCTGTTCAATGGACACTGTAGCCGGGGTCGGCGTGCTCGACAAGGCCGTCGCGGTGTTGCGCGCCGTCGCCGACGAACCGCGGTCGCTCGCCGCGCTGACCGTCGCCACCGGGCTGCCCCGGGCGACCGCCCACCGACTCGCCGCCGCGCTCGAGGCCCACGGCCTGCTCCGGCGCGACGCCGCCGGTCGGTTCGACCTCGGGCTCGACCTGACGACGTTGGGGCGCCTCGCCGCCGAGCGCTTCCCACTCGTCGACCTCGCCCGGCCGGTCCTCACCGACCTCCGCGACACCACCGGCGAGAGCGTGCAGTTGTTCGTGCGCGAGGGGTCGTTCCGGCGGTGCGTGCTGTCGCTGCAGTCCCCGCACGCGCTGCGGTGGATCGTCCCCGACGGCGCGCTGTTGCCCCTCGACGTCGGTTCGGCCGGCCGCGTCCTCTCCGGGGCGACGGAACCGACCGGAGCGACCGGTGGCGGCGGGTGGATCGAGAGCGTCGCCGAGCGCGAGCCGGGCGTCGCGTCGGTGAGCGCCCCGGTGCTCGACGCCACCGGCGCCGTGATCGCCGCGGTGAGCCTCAGCGGCCCGATCGACCGCATCGGCCGCGCCCCCGGCCGCCGCTACGGCCCCGCCGTCGTCGCCGCCGCCACCCACCTCACCGACCTGTCCGCGTGAATCGGCCGAAGTGAGTCGATCGGCGCGGACGGTTCGATTGGTCGCTGACGTTCCGTCCGCGGCAACCGGCCGGAACCGGCCGGTTCCGGCAGACGGTTCGGAGGGGGGAGGGCGTACGCTGTCGGGCATGGACGCCGTCGGGGTCGAGCCCGTCACGGAGGCGGGCCCCGGCACGCCCGTCGAGGTGCTGCCGAGCGACTGGGCCGAGCAGGTGCGGTCGCTCGCCGCCGAGCGCGATGCCGTGATCCTCGCCCACAACTACCAGGTCCCCGAGATCCAGGACATCGCCCACCACACCGGCGACTCGCTCGGGCTGTCGCGGATCGCCGCCGAGGTCGACGCCTCGACGATCGTGTTCTGCGGCGTCCACTTCATGGCCGAGACGGCCAAGATCCTGTCCTACGACAAGACCGTCCTGATCCCCGACGAGCGGGCCGGGTGCAGCCTCGCCGAGACGATCACCGCCGACGAGCTGCGCGCCTGGAAGGCCGAGCACCCGGGCGCGGTCGTCGTCAGCTACGTCAACACCACCGCTGCGGTGAAGGCCGAGACCGACATCTGCTGCACGTCGTCGAACGCCGTCGAGGTGGTCGAGAGCATCCCCGCCGACACCGAGGTCCTGTTCTGCCCGGACCAGTTCCTCGGCGCCCACGTGCAGCGGCTCACCGGCCGCACGAACATGCACATCTGGATGGGGGAGTGCCACGTGCACGCCGGGATCAACGGTGTCGAGCTGAAGGCCCGCGTCGAGGCGGAGCCCGACGCCGAGCTGTTCATCCACCCCGAGTGCGGATGCGCCACGAGCGCGCTCTACCTCGCCACCACCGGAGTCGTGCCCGCCGAGCGGACCAAGATCCTCTCGACCAGCGGCATGGTGACCGCCGCGCGCGAGACGTCGGCGGCGAAGGTGCTCGTCGCCACCGAGACCGGGATGATCCACCAACTCGAGCAGGCCAACCCGACGACGGTGTTCGAGCCGGTCAACCGGGCCGCGGTGTGCAAGTACATGAAGATGATCACGCCGTCGAAGTTGCTGCGGTCGCTGCGCGACGGCACCGACGAGGTGACCGTGCCGCTCGACGTCGCCGAGCGGGCGCGCCGCTCCGTCGAGCGGATGGTCGCCATCGGTACCCCGTCGCCCGTGGCCGAGTAGTGGCGGCGTAGATGCTGCCGCTGCGGCTCGCCGCGCCCCCGCCGTCGTGGGAGCGCGACGTCGACGTCGTCGTCCTCGGCTCGGGCGCCGCCGGGCTGTCGGCCGCCTTGGCCGCACGTCCGGTCCGCAGCGTCCTCGTGATCACCAAGGACGAGCTCGCCGCCGGCAGCACTGCCTGGGCCCAGGGTGGTCTCGCCGGCGTCCTCCATCCCGAGGACTCCCTGGAGGATCACGTGCGCGACACGCTGGCGGCCGGCGCCGGGCTGTGTGACGAAGCGGTCGTGCGTCAACTGGTCACCGAAGCACCCACGTCGATCCGCTACCTGATGCGTCTGGGCGCGGCCTTCGACCCCGCCGAGGGCGGTGCCGACGTCGCGCTCACCCGCGAGGGCGGCCACAGCCACGATCGCATCGTCCACTCCGGTGGTGACCGCAGCGGCGCCGAGGTGCAGCGCACGCTCGACGAATCCGCCATCGGCGCGGGAGTCGAGGTGACGAGTCGGGCGTTCGCGCTCGACCTGCTGATCGGGACCGCGCCCGACGGGACCCGCCAGGTGGTGGGGGTTGCCGTCGCCCTCGTCGGTCCGACGGGCGAGGTGCTGTCGGTGGGTCACGTCACGGCGCGCGCCGTCGTGATCGCGTGCGGCGGCTACGGGCAGGTGTTCGCGAGCACCTCCAACCCGCCGGCCGTGACCGGCGATGGCCTGGCCCTCGCCATGCGCGCCGGGGTGCCCGCCGCCGACGTCGAGTTCGTCCAGTTCCACCCGACGGTGCTGTGGACCGGCCCCGACGCCCGGGGTCAGCAGGCGCTCGTCAGCGAGGCGGTGCGCGGCGAGGGGGCGATCCTGTTCGACGCGGCCGGCCGGCGCGTGATGGCGGGCGCCCACCCGCTCGAGGACCTCGCGCCGCGCGACGTCGTCGCCGCCGCGATCACTCGCCGGATGGCCGACGCCGTCGAGGGGGTGGACGACCACGTCTTCCTCGACGCGACCCACCTCGGCGAGCGGTTCTACACCCGGTTCCCGTCGATCACCGAGGCGTGTCGCTCGATCGGCATCGACCCGGCGCACGAACGCATCCCGGTCGCCCCGGCGTCGCACTACGCGTGCGGCGGCATCCGGGCGGGCCTCGACGGGGCGACCTCGCTGCGGGGGTTGTACGCGGCGGGGGAGGTCTCGCGCACCGGGGTGCACGGCGCCAACCGGCTGGCCTCCAACAGCCTCACCGAGAGCATCGTGACCGGTACCCGGGTCGGGCGCGACCTGGCCTGGGAGGTCCCCGATCGGGTCGACCCCGACCCCCTCCCACCGCTGCCGACCGTGCCCGAGCGTCTGCTCGATCCCGACCGCCTCCGCGAGGTCCGCGCGGTGATGTCGCGCCACGTGGCGGTGCTCCGGAGCGCGGCGTCGCTCGCGTCGGCGGCGGGCGCCGTCGGCAGCATGGCCAGGACCTTGACCGACGACGTGCCGCCCTCGGTGCGGGCGTGGGAGGCGACCAACCTGCTGACGGTCGCGAGCGCCGTGATCGCGGCGGCGAGCGTGCGGACCGAGAGCCGGGGCTGTCACCGCCGATCCGACTTCCCCGACCCCGACGACCGCTGGCGTACGAGCATCGACGTCCATCTCGACGCCGTCGGTTCGGTCCAGCTCTCCGGCCTTCCCGACACCGCCTGACCCCCACGCCACAGCCCGCGCCCAGGTCTGCTGCAGATCGTCGCAGACGTCGCGACGATCTGCAGCCGAAACGTGGGGCCCGGATACGCTCGGCGCCGTGTTCGTGCCGCGCCCGCTGTCGGAGTCCACGCGGCGCCGTCTGCTCGAAGGCGGGATCGACCCCGACGCGGTCGCGGCGGTGGTGCGGGCCGCGATCGCCGAGGACCTGATGGGCGGCGACGACGTGACGTCGGTCGGCACCATCGGCGTCGATCACCGCAGCACGGCGACGTTCGGGGCGCGGGGGAGTGGTGTCGTCGCCGGGCTCGGTGTCGCCGCGGCGGTGATCGACACCGGGTGCGGCGCCGCCGCCAGCGGGTTCGAGTACGTGGTGACCGACGGCGACCGGGTCGAGCCGGGGACGATCCTCGCCCGGGTGACCGCCCCGACCCGCTCCCTGCTGACCGCCGAACGGACCGCGCTCAACCTGCTGTGCCACCTGTCGGGCGTGGCGACCCTGACGCGTCGCTGGGTCGACGCGCTGGAGGGCACCTCCGCCCGGGTCCGCGACACCCGCAAGACCACGCCCGGCCTGCGCTTCCTCGAGAAGTACGCCGTCCGGTGTGGCGGCGGGGTCAACCATCGCATGGGTCTGGCCGACATGGCGCTCATCAAGGACAACCACGTCGCGGCCGCCGGCGGCATCACCGCGGCGATCGAGGCGGTGCGTGTCGGCGCACCCGGGGTGCACGTGCAGGTCGAGGTGGACACGCTCGACGGGCTCCACGAGGCGCTGACGGCCGGCGCCGACGACGTCCTGCTCGACAACTTCGACGTCGCCGGCATGGTCACCGCCGTCGAGATGCGTGACGAGGTCGCTCCTGGCGTCGTGCTCGAGGCCAGCGGCGGTCTCACGGTGGAGACGGCGGCGGCGGTCGGGCGGACGGGGGTGGACCACATCGCCGTCGGCGAGCTGACGCACTCGGCCCGTGTGCTCGACATCGGTCTCGACCTGATCTCGGTTTCCTGACGCGCTCCCGTGGCGACCGGGCCGCCGAATTGTTACTATGCGGGTAGTGGAAATTCCCCCCGGACCCCACGACCTCCCGACCGCCCGGTCGGGTGACGAAACGGAGTGACCCGATGACCACCTTCGATCTGGACCTCAGCAAGTACAGCCTCGGCTGGAGCGACGAGGTCGAGTACGCGTTCGAACCCAAGAAGGGCATCGACGCCGGCGTCGTCGACCAGATCTCGTGGTGGAAGGGCGAGCCGCGCTGGATGAACCAGATGCGTCAGCGCTCGCTACGGCTGTTCGAGCGCAAGCCGATGGCCGAGTGGTTCGCCGTCAACATGCCCGACATCGACTTCCAGGACATCTACTACTACCTGAAGCCGTCGGGCGAGCAGGTCGACGAGTGGGACGACCTCCCCGAGCAGATGAAGGCCACCTACGAGAAGCTCGGCATCCCCGAGGCCGAGCGCAAGTACCTCGCCGG
>SKSP01000231.1 GCA_007122945.1 Ilumatobacteraceae bacterium
CCGACCGATCCGACCGATCCGACCGACCCCACTGATCCCACTGACCCGACCGATCCGACGGACCCGACCGACCCCACTGATCCCACTGACCCGACCGATCCGACGGACCCGACCGACCCCACTGACCCGACCGATCCGACCGATCCGACCGACCCCACTGATCCCACTGACCCGACCGATCCGACGGACCCGACCGACCCCACTGATCCCACTGACCCGACCGATCCGACGGACCCGACGGATCCGGTCGAGGTGGGCTTGCAGGCGGTCTTCGAACCCGGCTGGCGCCTCGAGCCGTCGAGTGTGATGTTCACGGGAGCCGACCAGACCGAGACGGTCCGCCTGGTCCACGTCGGCGACGACGGCCTGCCGAGTGGCCGGGCGATCCCCGACGACACGGTCCTCGTTCGTTCGAGCACACCCGAGCCCTTCGACGTCGTCGAACTCGCGCCCGGTGAATATCGGTTCTCCGTCGATGACCATGTCGGTGCCGAGGCATTCGGTGTCGTCGTCGGTGACGGTGGCCCTTCGTTGTCGCTGTGGGTCACGTCGTTGCGGGTGCACGACGAGGTTCAGCTCCTCGATGCGGCGAGCATCCTGTTGCCGCCACCCGACGGTGCCACCGTCGACTCGCTCGACCCGTTCACCCTCGCCGAGATCGAGGAGCGCATCGCCGCCCCCGATCCGGATGACGACGAGTTCGACGGTCCGCCGCGATACCCGCTCGTCCTGATCGGGGACCCACCGCCCACCGGCACGCTGGTGGTGTCGGGTGGCTCGAACTCGGTGGTGGGGAAGGTCGTCGAGCCAGCGGGCCTCCCGTCGATCTCGCGGGAAGGGCTGGCCCTGGTCACGATCGAGTTGGTGCCCCTCGAGGACGTCCTCAGCCGGGTGGATGTCGACGTCGACTTCGCGGCGCTCTACGAGGACGGGGTGCTGGCGCCGACCGAGTTCACCGTCTGCCTCGGCGAGGTCGACGAGTTGGATGATTGCGACGAGGTGATCGAGATCGACGAGGAGGTGCTGGACGGGCTCGGCGGCGGACCGGCCGGTCAGTCGGTGCGCGGCATCCCCCGTCCCATGAACGCACAGGCCGACCGCTGCTCGGTGGAGCCGGAGTTCTTCTCGCTGGGTGCGTCGACCAAGTTCACGGTCGAGGTCACCCCGATCGGTCCGTTCCGCGTGAGTGACGATGAGTGGTCCTTCGAGTTCCCGCTCGGCTTCGACATCACGCTGACCGGCACGATCGGCATTGCTCCGAAGGCCGCGATCACCGCGAAGCTCGACTGCCTGATCCGGTCACTCCCGCTCCCCGAGGTCGACACTCCGCCACCGCTCACGCCCGTCATCACGTTCGTGCCGCGCGGTGAACTCCGCTTCCTCGCCGATCTGACCGTCGAGGCGGGATCCAGCATGGAACTCGAGGTGAAGTGCACGATCAAGCGCTCTCTCGGAGGGATGGGGCGGGTCAACGCCACCACCGGCTTCAGCTACGAATCCGGGAGCACCGACAGCGAGTTCGGGTGCGAGCCGAAGTTCGAGTGGCCCAGCCCACCGGTGGTGTCCGGGCTCGGGCCGGTCCTCAGCGGATCACTCGAACCGTCGGTCCAGCTGAAGGGCGGCTTCGGTGGACGGATGGGTGGACGGGCTGTGCGGTTCTTCGGCGGTCTCGTCGGCCGCAGCACCCTCGGCACGTTCGAGCCCCTCGACTACTCGATCGGGCCGGCGATGTCCATCAAGTTCGAGAACGATGCGTCGACGATCGTCAACAAGAAGTCGGAGACCAAGGCGACCGCGGGCCTGGTCGCGACGGGTGGGGTCAACATCGACCAGTTGAAGGAGACACTCGAGTGGCTGACGGGCCGGGACCTCTTGCTCGGCTTCATCCCGTCGTTCGAGTTCCAGGCCTCGCTCCCGTCCCCGCTGTTCCAGGGCCCTCTCCCCGACGACCCCCACGTCCTCGTCGACGGCGAGCGGACGACCGTGGTCGAAGCCGACGAGGAGTTCCGGCTCGTCCTGTCCGCTCAGCCCCCCGATCCCGAGCCGTGGGTCCTGGCCCGGCTGGGTGCCTCCGAGCCGACGACCTACGTTCGTATCGGCTCTCGCTACGAGGAGATCACCGGGATCGACTGGTTCCATGACACCGAGCTCCGACGTTGGCGGGGGGATCGGACGATGGACACCGAGCTCTGCGCGCTGCTCGCCTCGTCGACCGAGCGCGAAGTACTCACGACGGCGCGCGTCGCCGCGCTCGGGGTGCTCGACTTCCCCGTGTTCCTCGGCGAGGTCATGCTCCGCTGCGATCGCTCGCTGGAGTTCGACCCCGAGACGTCTCGCGTCTCGCATCTCGACGAGGAGCCGCGCCAGATCGCGCTCACCCACTCGGGCTACGACGAGTACGACTGGGAGTTCCGACAGCTCCCGACGGCAGGGGGAGCGGGATTCCCGGGCACGCTGACCCTGTCGCCCGACGAGGGCACGTTGCCCGATGCCGAGACGACCACCACGATCGAGGCGAGCCTCGAGTGCGCCCACTCCTCGAGCGAGACCCACATCGTGTTGTTCGCCGTGCACCTGAAGGCGCCGTCCGCGGACGAGTGGCTGTCGTCGGGCACGGTGCTCGAGCTCGAACTCGACTGCAACGACGGTTACTTCGAGATCCTCCAGGACGAGGTCGACGCAGGTGCGCAGGTCACCTTCCGCTCCGTCGGGCTGGAGGACGACGAGTGGAGGAACGATGAGCTCACTCCCGTGCTCGGCTTCCTACGGGGTCTCGAGAGCGAGTCGGAGGAGGAGAGCGTCCTGGGCGCGACCGCTCCGCCCGACCGACGATCACAGCGGCCCATCCTGGTCACCTGCGGCGTCAACGGACTGGAGTCGCTTCCCGAGGAACGCGAGACGCTGGTCGTGATCACCGAGAACCGGGGCAGCGACAGCGTCGTGGTCGTGTACCCGGAGCGTCCGGGCCATCCGCCGCTCCACGAGGAGTGCCCGCCGCCGGAGCCGTCGGACCCGTGCGTCACCCCGCCCGATGAGATCGACTTCGTCGGCCCGATCCAGACCCCCGACGACGACGGTGACGACGGTGACGACGGTGGCGACGGCGACGGCGACGACGGCGACGGGGGAGATGGAGGGGACGGCGGAGGCGGCAACTGCCCGCCACCACCGTGCCCGGGCTGTGGTGAAGGTGGTGGAGCCGGCATCGAGGGTGACCCGCACATCATCAGCTTCGACGGTCTGAGCTACAGCGCGCAGGTCCTCGGCGAGTACGTCTACGCGGCCACCGAGGACGACGACATCCGGGTGATCACCCGCTTCGAGCGGGCGACCGCGGCCGTGGGTTCGCCGTTCCAGGCGACCTCCACCACGGCGGTGTCGTTCGAGCTCCACGGCCGCCAGGTCGAGATCTACGCCCGACCCCACCGGGTGTACGTCGACGGCCGCCTCCTGGACCTCCCGAGCCAGGTGACCACCTCGCTCGGCGACGGCATCGAGCTCATGAAGGTCGGCACCAACGTGCGGATCACCACGCCGGTGATCGAGTTCGAGACGTCGACGTTCCAGGCACCCATCTTCGGCATCCTCCAGGGGCTGAACGTGAAGGTCTTCGTCCCGAGCGACGGCAGCCTGCGTGGGCTGCTCGGCACGAACGACGGCGATCCCGACACCGATCTGCAGCTGCATGACGGCACGTCGATCACGCTCGCCGAGGCCAGGGCGCACGATGTCGAGCTCTACTCGTTCACCGATTCCTGGCGTCTCACCGACCCTGACGAGTCGCCGTTCACGCTGGCGTACGCCGGCTTCGACGAGCCGAACCAGCCGTACCCGTCGTCGCAGGCGCTGGCACCGTTCCGGGCCCAAGCCCTGGAGCTGCTCGGACCGCTCAACCAGGTCTGCACCGGTGACGAGTCGCGGATGGTCGACCTACTCGCGATCGAGCTCGCCATCGGCATGCCGGCGGGTGCGCTCGGCGACTACACGTGCACCTACCAGGTCAACGGCACGATCCAGTCCGACGCCCCCGCCGTACCGGCGCTCGGAGCCGTCGTGACCGTCGAGGCACCGGGGCTGACCAGCTGCACGGTCGTGGTCGACGCCAACGGCCGCTACCGCTGCCCGCTCTCCCCCGATCTCGCGGCCTTGCAGGCCGGCGTCGAGGTCGAGTTCCCGTTGACGGCCGACGCCGTCGTGGCCGCGCCCGGATCCGACGACGTGCTCGCGACCGGCGACACGATCTTCGACACCCGGTCGGCGTTCGGCCAGACGTCAAGGCGCACGCTCGACCTGGCCGTGCCGTTCGAGCAGCTCGACTCGGTGTGGCTCACCGGCATCCCGACCGCGTTCGGTGAGCCGTTGCCCCAGGGCAGCCCGATGATCCTCCGTCTCACGGGGACCGACAGCGACGGTGCCACGGTGCTCGACACCGAGCGCCGGTTCAGCCTCGGTGAGGGCGGATCGATCGATCAGCGCGTCGTCATCCCGTTCGGGGTCGAGCAGGTCACCGTGTCGCGCGTCGTCCCGTTGCTCGCCGGCGACGAGTTGCCGACGCAGGTCTTCACCGATCTGGGGCCGGGTGTCAACGAGCTGTCGCTGACACTCGACCACTCGCCGGTCACACTCGAGATCTCGGGCACGGCGCTGTACAACGGTGTCGCACCGAACACCCTGTGGCTGCGCGTCGACGCCGACCTGTCCGACGGCACCACCTGGACGGTCAACCGCCAGGCGACCGCGTTCGATCTCGACGGTGCGTACACGAGGCGGATCACGATCCCGGCGCTGGCCGAATCGGCGACGATCTCGGCCCGTCTCGGCGACTCCCGCAACCAGCCGCTCAGCGTCGAGATCGACGACCTCGGCCCCGGCCTCAACCCGGTCGACTTCGACGCGGTGTTCGATGCACCGGTGCTGCTCCTCGGCGGTGCGCTCCTCGAGAACGGCGAGCCGATCGGCCGCAGCGCCGTGGTCGCGATCGACGTGATCCGGGACGGAGCCGCGTCGTACACGCTGACGCGCTCGGTACCGATGCAGGCCGACGGCCGTTACGACGTCGGGTTCGAGTTGGCCGAGGACGCGATCTCCGCTGTGGTGTCGGCCCGGACGGGAGTCGGCCCCGGCGATCATCCCCGACTCGAGCTCGACGAGCTGGTGACGGGCACGACCGTGATCGAGTACGACTTCGAGCTCCTCGCGCCGCGGCTCGACATCAGTGGCACCTCTGTTGCCGGTGGCGTACCGTCGACGGTGCCCTTCACCGTCCACGCCGTCGCGCAACTCCCCGACGACACCACGGTGACGCGTGCTGCGACCGCGACTCCCGATGCCGACGGGTCCTTCTCGGTCAGCGTGCTGCTGCCGAACGATGCCGTGTCGGCCGAGGTGCGCGCCCTCGTCGGTTCCAGCGCCGACGATCACGTGTCGGTGCAGGTGGACGATCTCGAGCCAGGCCGGCGCGCAGTCGCGCTCGACGTCGCCTACGACTCGGTGGTCGTGCGCGCCACCGGCACCCTCACCGATCTCACGCGGACCCCGTCGGCGGTCACGACCAGCACCCGCATCGATGTGCGTGGGTTCACGGATGCTTCGCTCACCACCGACACCTGGGTGAACGTGGTTCCCGACGCCGCCGGGAACTACAGCGTCGACATCGAGTTGCCGGTCGGGACCGATCGCGTCGAGCTCGCGGCGCGGCTCACCTCCGACATCCACGACCGGATCTTCGTGAGCTTCGACGGCCTCGAGCCGGGTCTCAACGAGGTCACCTACGACGACGCCTTCGACCCCGTGATCATGGAGCTGACCGGCGCGTTCACGGCGTCGGGGGCACCGATCTCGGGCACGCGGCGGATCGACGTCGACATGGACGTCACCACGCTCGATGGCGGCACCACCGAGGTCCGCCGGATCGTGAACCCGTTCCTGTCGATCGTCGACGGCTCGTACGCGGTCGACGTGCCGATCCTGCGCCGCGCCACCTCGGCCACTCTCACGGCGCGCGTCAGCCCCGAGCAGGCCGACTGGCCCACGCTCACGGTCGACGAGTTCACCCATCCCGTCACCGAGGTCGACTTCACCGCCGACATCCCGGTGCCGGTGCTGGTCGACGTCGTGGCGACGCTGTACGGCATCAGCAGCGACGGTGTCGACGGCCCGTACCCGTCCAGCTCGACGATCTCGGTGCGCGGCTACACCGCGACCGACCAGCTCCGTCAGACCATCAACCGCAGCGGCACCCCCGATGCGAACGCGGTGCTCCAGCACTTCGATCTCGAGTTCTCGCCCGACGTGGTGCGCCTCGAGCTCGACTGGCGGGTCGGGCTGAACTCCTCGGAGTGGATCCGGTTCGAGTTCGACGAGATCACCCCGGGCCGCAACGTGGCGGCGTTCACGGCACGTCATGCACCACCGGTCGTCTCGGCGGTCTACAACGTCTCGCTGAACGGCTCGGCGAACAACCTGCCGGTGACCATCGAGCGGGTCGCCCGCAACGCCACCGGCGACGTCGTGTGGACCTCGACGAACAACCGGACGCCGAACGCGTCGGGGGTGTTCACGGAGAGCAACACCTTGCCTCGCGACGCTCGCACCCTCACGATCACCGTGTCGCACCCCTACGCCACCGCCGAACCGATCGTGGTGGAGTTCGATCTGGTCGAGGGCCCGAACGCCGTCGACGTCGACGTTCCATGGGCGGGCCCGATCCTCGACCTCAGCGGCAACATGCTGATCGGTGGGTTCTTGGCGTGGGGTCCGCAGACGGTGATGATCAGCGCGCGCGGTGACGACGACGAGGAGCTGATCATCGAGCGCTCCGTCACCACCTCGGGCCAGACGGCGACGCTCGGGGACTACAGCTTGACCACGATCCTCCCGGCGTGGGCGACCAGCGCCGAGGTCGAGCTCAGGGTCAACCACGAGCCGTCGTACTGGCCGTCGGAGACCTTCCCGGTGGAGGTCGGCCCGAACGCGGTCACGCTCGACGCCGCGATCCCGGCCCAGGAGCTGAACGTGTCGGCGGGCATCACGTTCCAGGGTGAGCCGTGGACGTTCCCGACCGAGTTCTGTCCCCGTGGCGTCCAGTACGGTCGGTCGGCGTTCGCCGTCTGCCCGGGGTGGCGGGTCGAGGAGGCGGATCCCGAGAGCGGGCGGTTCGAGTTCCAGGTGCTGCCACCGGGTGAGTACGCGTACCTCGAGACGCGGATGTCCATCCCGCTGATCAGCAGCGTCTTCGGGAGCAATCTGGGGCGCACGGTGAGCGACCTGACGGCCGGGCCGTTCGACGTGGTCTACGACTACGACGTCGACAACGCTCGCGCCGCGTGGGTGACCGGCATGCTCGCCGATGACGACGGCGCGGTGACCGGTGCCACCTCGCTGGTGGTGCGAGGGTTCAACGCCTCGGACAATTCGATCTGGTCAGGGGTCCGCACCGTGAACCTGACGGCCGACGGCGACGGTGGGTACGGAGTCGGCATGGTGCTCCCGTCGTCGGCGGCTCGTATCGAGATCGCCCCCGGTTGGGTGCCGGTGGAGGAGCGCACCTGGCAGTCGTTCCCGATCACCGGCGGGGTGACCGAGCTCGAGCACTCCGTCCCCGACGCCGATTTGACGACGACGGTCGAGCTGAGCGGGACGTTCCGGGACGCCACGGCCCCGCCGGAATCGGCGACCGTCCAGCTGACACCGCGCAACGCGATCGGTGACCCGGCCGGGGCCGCCGTCGAGCTCACGATCGTGCCCGATGCCGAAACCGGCGCCTACCAGCGCACGGTCTTGCTGCCGTCGGCCACCGAGACGGTCGACGCCACGATCCGGTTCACCACCTGGGCCGACCCGGTGCGGAGCTGGACCCGCAGCTTCCCCGTGTCCCCCGGCGCGACCACCGAGGTGACGCTCGACGCATTGGTGACGACGCTCTCGGTCACCGGCACGATCAGCACCGAAGATGGTCCACTGGCAGCCGCCGAGACCACCATCGGTGTCCGGAGCTTCACCGGGGCCACCCAGCGTTCGAACGAGCTCGTGCCGGTGACGGCCGACGGCGACGGGAACTACGTGCTGCCCACCCAGGTGCTGCGCGCCGACGTCGACCGGGTCGTCCTCGAACCCGATCTCGCCGAGGTCGGCCCCATCGAGCTGATGCCGATCGAGATGGGTCCGAACCTGTTCGTGGTCGACCTCGAGACGACGCTCGGGATCCCGATCGACGTCGACCTGACGCTGTTCGTCGACGGGGTACCGGCTGATCCGGAGTCGCTTCCCGAGGTGATCCTGCGTGGGTACGCCGGCGACACCGGCTGTTGTTCGGATTCGCCCATCCAATCCTGGCCGATCTCGGATGCCCCGCTCGGGCTGGTGCCGGTGGACGGCGAACCGGGGCGGTTCACGGCCACCGGCTACGTCGACACCGAGTCCTACTTCGCCGTGCTCGACGTGATCGTGGCCGAGCCCAGCCATCCCGACGGCGAGCTGAGATACCGGGAGGTGCTCGAGATCGGCGAGAGCCCGGTCGGGCCGCACCCATTCGCGGCCGAGGTCCGTCATGGCCCCGACCGACTCGAACTGTCCGGCTACATCAGCCTCACCGATCCCGCCGACGACACGCTGTTCTGCGACAACTGGGGTGAGTGGCCGCCGGTCCGCGTCGTGGTCGAGGCCATCGCCGAGGGTGACAGCGTGGTGGCGTCCCTCTACGACAGCATCGTCCTGCCCGGTTTCGAGGCCCAGTTCTGGTGGCACGACGATTCGGCCTGGTGGTTCCACAACTGGGATCTCGTGATCGGCCTCGACGCGGTGCCGACCTCGGCCACGTCGCTGCGGGTGTGGATGACCAACGAGGGGTTCCACGATCCCGACGACGTCCTCGTCGAGCACCTCCAGGAGTTCGCGCTGGTGCCCGGCGTTTCGAGGTTCGGCATCGAGCCCGAGGTCTCCTGCACCGGCATCCCGTACGGGTTCTGAGCTCAGGGTCGGTGCGGGCCGCGTGGGAGCAGCTCGGCCACGGTGGCCGTCGCCGTCGCCCCGGCCGGGTCGCTGACGACGATCTCGACGTCGGGTCCGCCGAGCTCGAGGGCGACCTGGAGGCACGCCCCGCACGGGTGCGTCAGCTCGCCGTTGGTGCGCCGGGCGACGAGCGCCAGCGCGACCGGTCGCTCACCGGCCGTCGACGTGGCGAACAGGGCGACCCGCTCGGCGCACATCGCCAGCCCGAGTGAGACGTTCTCGACGAGGGCGCCGGGGATGATCGCACCCGACGCGGTCCGCACCGCGGCGCCCATCGCGAAACCCGAGTAGGGCACGTAGGCGCGCTGGCGAGCCGAGGTCGCCGCGGCCAGGAGGTCGTCCATCGATGACGATCGTAGGCCGCCGGGCGATCAGCCCTCGACGACGAGGGTGCCGCCCATCGATGGATGGAACTCGCAGACGAACGGGTACTCGCCGGGTTCGTCGAACGTGAAGCTGAACGTGTCGCCGGTGCCGAGGGCACCCGAGTCGAACACGCCGTCGACCGACGTCCACGTGTGCTGGGCGCCGTCGTCGTTGCGGACGGTCACGGTGGTCCCGACCGGCACCGGCCCGGGGTCGCTGTAGACGAAGTCGGAGATCACGATCTCGGCCGCCGTCGCGCCGTCCGCGGGGGCGTCGCCGTCGTCGGCCCCGTCGGCGTCCGCTTCGTCGACGGCGGCAGGTGTGTCGTCGACGTCGTCGTCGCCGCACGCAGCGGCGGTCACGAGCGCGCCGGCGAGGATGACGGTGGGGATCGTTCGGCGTCGGAGCGTGAGAGCAGCCATGGCCCCACCGTACGACAGCGACCCGACGCTGTCTCGTCGTCGCGTCCGGAGCCACCTCCGTCTAGAATTGCGATAGCGTTCTAGAACATGGCCTTCTCGATCAAGAACGCCGAGGCCGACCACCTGGCGCGAGCACTCGCCTCGCTCACCGGGGAGAGCTTGACCACGGCCGTGACCGAGTCGCTGCGAGAACGGCTCGACCGGGAGCGTCGGCGGCGCGGGCCGGAGCGACGCGATCGGATCGCCGCCCGCATCGCCCGCTTCCGCGATCTGGACACGGGTGATCGGCGATCGACCGACGAGATCCTCGGCTACGACCGACACGGGCTCCCCTGGTGAGGGTGCACGCTCCCCGCCCGGCCCCCGTCGATCTCGTCGTCGACACGTCGGCGCTGGTGGCGCTCCTGCTCGACGAACCGAGCGCGTCCGTGGTGATGGACGAGTTCGATCGGACGTCCGGACCGGTGATGAGCGCGGCCAACCTCCTCGAACTCCTCATCGTCGCCGACGCGCGCGGCGGCAGCCGCGGCGCCGACGAGGCGCGCGGGCTGGTCGACGATCTCGAGGTGGTCGTGGTCCCCGCCGACCCGAACGTCGTCGCTGATGCTCATCGCGCATGGCAGCGGTTCGGACGGGGGAGCCATCCGGCCGCCCTGAACTTCGGCGATTGCTTCGGGTACGCACTCGCATCGGCGTACGAGGTCCCGCTGTTGTGTCTCGGCGACGACTTCCGCCGCACCGACCTCGTTGTCCGGCCGTGATCCGGGCGCGACGATGGGCGGATGACCGAGCGCGAACACCTCACCGGGGCCGATGCCGTGCACGTCGAGCGGGCGGGAAGTGACCGCCGCGTCGTGGTGGTCACCATCGACCGACCGCACGCCCGCAACGCCGTCGACGGCCCGACGGCCACGGCGTTGTTCGATGCGTTCCGGGACTTCGACGCCGACGAGTCGGCAGCCGTCGCCGTGCTGACCGGTGCGAACGGCACGTTCTGCGCCGGCGCCGACCTGAAGGCGATCGGCGAGGGCCGCGGCAACCGCGTGTCCGACGACATGACCGAACCCGGCCCGCTCGGTTGTACGCGGATGCTGCTCGACAAGCCGGTGATCGCCGCCGTCGAGGGGTTCGCCGTCGCCGGCGGTCTCGAGCTGGCGCTGTGGTCCGATCTCCGGGTCGCGGCGCGCGACGCCACGTTCGGCGTGTACTGCCGCCGGTGGGGTGTCCCGCTGATCGACGGCGGTACGGTCCGGTTGCCGCGCCTGATCGGTCAGAGCCGGGCGCTCGACATGATCCTCACCGGCCGCGGCGTCTCGGGCGAGGAGGCGTTCGAGTGGGGCCTCTCGAATCGTCTCACCGAGCCCGGAGCGGCGCTCGACGAGGCGGTCGCGCTCGCCGAGCAACTCGCCGGCCTTCCGCAGGTGTGCCTGCGCACCGATCGGCGCTCGGTCCACGAGCAGTGGGGCCTCGACCTCGACGCCGCCCTCGCCAACGAGACCCGCCTCGGGCTGATCCCGATCCGCGCCGGTGAGACCCAGTCGGGTGCGGCCCGCTTCGCCGCCGGCGCCGGCCGCCAGGGTCACCCCGAGTAACCGTCCGCGCCGATCGACCGTTTCTGGTCGGTTCGCCCAGACGGTTCGTGCGCGCCACCCCCCGATCCGTCCGCGCCGATCGACCGTTTCTGGTCGGTTCGCCCAGACGGTTCGTGCGCGCCACCCCCCGATCCGTCCGCGCCGATCGACCGTTTCTGGTCGGTTCGCCCAGACGGAACTGGGGGTTGCGTTCCGCGGCAAAGTCCGTACAATATGAGATATGTCCGGACAAAGCCTCCTGGTGCCCGAGTGGGTTCGGCGGTACCGGCGCGGCGACGTGCGGGGCGACCTCGCCGCCGGGCTGACGGTCGGGGCGATGCTCGTCCCGCAGGGGATGGCCTACGCTCAGCTGGCCGGGTTGCCGCCCGAGGTCGGGTTGTACTCGGTCACCCTGCCGTTGCTCGTCTACGCACTGTTCGGGACGTCGCGGCAGCTCGCCGTCGGACCGGTCGCCGTCGTGTCGCTGCTGACCGCCTCGGCGCTCGCCCCGATCGCCGCCGAGGGCACGTCGGAGTACCTGGCCGCTGCGGCGCTGCTGGCACTGATGGTCGGCGTCGCCCACCTCCTGCTCGGCGTCGCCCGGATGGGGTGGCTCACGAACCTGCTGTCGCACCCCGTCCTGGTGGGCTTCACCGCCGCGGCGGCGATCATCATCGGGACCAGCCAGGTCAAGCACGTCCTCGGCGTGCAGATCCCCCGTACCGAGAGCTTCGGCGCCACCGTGGTCGAGCTGGGCCGGGCCTTCGGCGACGTCCGGTGGGCGACGCTGCTCGTCGGTGCCCTCGCGATCGTGGCGTTGCTGCTCCTCAAGCGCTGGCGGGGCACGTTCCCGGCGGCACTCGCCGTGGTCGTCGTCGGCATCGTCGTCAGTGTCGCCGCCGGGCTCGGTGACCGAGGGGTCGCCGTCGTCGGCGAGGTGCCGGGCGGACTCCCCGGGATCGCGCTCGGATCGCTCGACGGCAGCCTGATCGGCCGGCTCGTGCCCATCGCCCTCACCATCACCCTGGTCGGGTACATGGAATCGATCGCCGTGGCGAAGGTCTACGCCCGCCGCAACCGCTACGAGATCGCCCCGAACCGGGAGCTCGTCGCGCTCGGTGCCTCCAACGTCGCCGCGGGCGTCATCGGCGGCCAGCCGGTCACCGGCGGCTTCTCCCGCACGGCGGTGAACGCCGCGGCCGGCGCCCGCACGCCACTGTCGTCGGTCGTCAGCGCCGGGCTGATCGTCCTCGTCCTGCTGTTCCTCACCGGCGTGTTCACCGAACTGCCCCAGGCGGTGCTCGGCGCCGTCGTGATCGTCGCCGTCATCGGCCTGTTCGACATCGCCGAGATGCGCCACATCGCGGCGGTCAAGCGCAGCGATGCGGCCGTGATGGTCGCCACGTTCGTCGCCACGCTGGCGCTCGGTGTGGAGCTCGGCATCGCGGCGGGCGTGCTCGCCTCGCTCGCCGTGGTCGGCGCCCGGGTGATGAACCCGCACAGCGCCGAGGTCGGCCGGCTGCCCGGCAGCGAGGCGTACCGCAACGTCGAGCGGTTCCCCGACGCCGAGCGCGTCCCAGGCATCGGTGTCGTCCGCATCGACGTCGCCCTCAACTTCGCCAACGTCACCTTCTTGAAGCGCCGGCTCGCGCAGCTCGAACACGACCACCCCGAGGGCCTCCACCACATCGTGATCGACGGCGCCGGGATCAACGACCTCGACGCCTCCGCCGAGGGGGCGCTCGCCGACCTCGTGGCGGAGTACGACGACCGCGGCATCACCATCCACCTGGCCAACGTGAAGGGGCCGGTCCGCGACGTCCTGGTCCGATCCGGCCTCTGGGCCCGCCTGCACGGTCGGGTGCACCCGTCGGTGCACCTCGCCGTCGGTGCCATCACCGGCACGCTGCCGGTCGACACGACCGGCCTCGACGACCCCGCTCGACGACAGGTGCCGTCATGACCGCTCCGACCACCCGTCCCACCACCCGTCCCACCACCCGACGCCCCGACGTCACGACCCCCCTCGACGAGCTGCTCGCCGGCAACGGCCGGTTCTGCGACGGGTTCAGCGCGCACTGCGACGACCGCGTCGAGCTCCGTCTCGCCCAGCTCGACGCCCAGCGACCACAGGTCGCCGTCCTGTCCTGCGCGGACTCCCGGGTCGACCCCGACATCGTGTTCGACGCGCCGCTCGGCGGTGTGTTCTCGGTGCGGATCGCCGGTGCCCTCGCGACGGAGGAGGCGATCGCCTCGCTGCGCTACGCGGTCGACCACCTCGGTGTGCGGGCGATCGTGGTGCTCGGCCACGACGGCTGCGGCGCCGTGCGGGCCGCCCTCGCCGACGACGGCGACGGCGCCGGCGAGCTGGACACGCTCCTGGGCCCCATCCGCGAGGCGATCGCCCATCGCGTCGGCGACCCCGTCCTGGCGACGACGTGCGTCCAGGCCGAGCGCATCGCCGACCGCCTGGGGAGCGGCGACGGTGCACCGACTGTCATCGCTGCCATCTACCACCCGGCGAGCGGTGCCGTCGAGATCCACGACGTCGTGCCCGCAGCCACCACCCGTCCCCACGGGTCCACCGCCCACGAAGACCACCGAGAGAGGAACCCCCGATGACGACCATCGAACCGAAGCAGACCGGCATCGAACCGAACCGCAGCGAACCGCACCAGAACGGTACGGGCGCACCGGCGGGCGTGCGCCTTCGACCCGCCGAGGTGCGCCAGCTCCTGGCGGCCGAACCCGCCACTCGACTCCTCGACGTGCGCACGACGGGCGAGTTCGAGGCCGCCCACGTCGCCGGGTCGTACAACGTCCCGCTCGACCTGCTCGGCGAGCACCGCGAGGAGATCGCTCGACTCGACAGCCCCGTCGTGTTGATCTGCCAGTCCGGCAACCGGGCCGCCAAGGCCGAGGACACGCTCCGGACCGCCGGTCTCGGCAACATCCGACTCCTCGAGGGCGGGATGAACGCCTGGGTCGCCGCCGGGGAACCGGTCCGGACCGTCAAGGAGCGGTGGGGGCTCGAGCGGCAGGTCCGCCTGGTCGCCGGCTCGATCGTGCTCACGGCGATCATCGTGAGCATCTGGGTGCCGGCCGCCCGCTTCGTCGCCGGTGCCATCGGCGCCGGTCTGACCTTCGCCGCGCTCTCCAACACCTGCGCCATGGGCATGTTGCTCTCCAAGCTCCCGTACAACCGCGGGGCGGCCTGCGACATCGACGAGGTCGTCCGCCGCTTGCGTTCCGAGGAGGGATCGCGATGATGGAAACCACGACCACCGACACGACGACCACCGACACGACGACGACCGACACCACGACGACCGACACGACCACCGACACCGCGACGACCGACACGACCACCGACACGACGGAGACCACCACCATGTACTTCCAGCAGTACTACCTCGAGTGCCTGAGCCACGCGTCGTACATGATCGGCGACACCACCAGTGGCCGGGCCGTCGTGGTCGACCCGCAGCGTGACGTCCGTGAGTACCTCGCCGACGCCGACGCGAACGGCCTCACCATCGAGCGGGTCATCGAGACCCACTTCCACGCCGACTTCCTGTCGGGTCACCTCGAGCTCGCCGAGGCAACCGGCGCCGTGATCTCGTACGGCGAAGCCGGCGCCGAGGGCGTCGGGTTCCCGATCGAACCGCTCGCCGACCGTCAGCGGCTCGATCTGGGCCCCGGTGACGGCACCGGCGTGCAGCTCGAGATCCTGGCCACACCCGGTCACACCCCCGAGTCGATCTCGGTGGTCGTCTACGAGCAGCCCGACGCAGAGCCGTACGGCGTGCTCACCGGCGACACGCTGTTCATCGGCGACGTCGGCCGGCCCGACCTGCTCGCGTCGATCGGCGTCACGGCCGACGAGCTGGCCCGATCGCTGTTCGGTTCCTTGCACGATCAGCTGCTCACGTTGCCCGACGACACGAAGGTGTACCCCGCCCACGGCGCCGGCTCCGCGTGCGGCAAGAACCTGTCGACCGAGACCGTCAGCACGATCGGCGAGCAGCGACGCACGAACTACGCGCTGCAACCGATGTCGATCGAGGAGTTCGTGGAGGCCGTGACCGAGGGTCAGAGTGCCGCACCGTTGTACTTCTCGTTCGCCGCCAACCGCAACCGTCAGGCCCGCGAGCTGCTCGACGAGGAATCCGACGTCACCCCGATGTCGCTCGCCGAGGTCGATGCCGCCGTCGCCGACGGTGCCGTCGTGGTCGACGTGCGCGACAACGTCGCGTTCGCGGCCGGACATCTCGTCGGGTCGATCAACGTCGGCCTCGACGGGCGCTTCGCCGAGTACGTCGGCCAGGTCGTGCGGCCCGACTCGCCGATCGTGCTCGTCGCCGGCCCGGGTGAGGACAAGGAGGCCGAGGTCCGTCTCGCCCGCATCGGCTTCGACCGCGTCGTCGGCGCGCTCGCGGAGCCGGAGCGAGTCATGGCCGAACACCCCGAACGGGTGCAGCGGGCCTCGCGCCTGACCGCGGCCGAGCTCGCCGAAGTCGTCGACGGTGGACTCCCCGACGGCGGCCCTCCGCAGCTCGTGGACGTCCGCAACGCCGGCGAGGTGGCCCTCGGGTCGATCGACGGCGCGGTGAACATCCCCATGGCGTCGCTGCTCGACGGGTACGGCGAGCTCGATCCGAGCCGGCCGACGGTCGTGTACTGCGCCGGTGGCTACCGGTCCAGCATCGCCGCCAGCCTGCTGCGCTCGGCCGGGTTCGCCGACGTGTCCGACCTGCTCGGCGGATTCGGCGCCTGGCAGCTCCGGCCCGGGGCCCCCGCGGCGATCCAGGGGGTGACGTGATGCGCGCCCGCCACCTCGCGCTGGCGGCGTTCGCCGTGTCGGTCGTGGGCGCGGCCTGCGGCACGGCCGACGCCGGCAACCCATCGGCCGACGCCACCGACGGTGGCGATCCGGGAGTGCGCGTGGTGTCGGTCGACGAGGCGGCCGAGTTGCACGCGGACGACGAGCGGATCGTCATCGACGTGCGCACGCCGGAGGAGTTCGACGCCGGCCAGCTCGCCCGTGCCCGCAACGTCGACATCCAGGGCGCCGGCTTCGCCGACACGATCGGTGCGCTCGACCCGGACGCGTCGTATCTCGTGTACTGCCGCTCGGCGAACCGCAGCGCGGGCGCCCGACAGCTGATGACCGAGCTCGGCTTCCGCGACGTCGCCGACATCGCCGGCGGCACCATCGCGTGGACCGAGGCGGGCCTGCCCCTCGACCGCTGAGCGCCTCCGGCCACCCCGAGTCGCCCGGGTACCCGGCCTGGGGCAAGATGACGCCGTGACCGACGAGCGCGACCGGGCGCGCGTGATCGTGGTGGGGGCGGGTCTGTCGGGCCTCGTCGCCGCCCGGACGCTGGCCGACGGCGACCCGCCGATCGACGTCACCGTGTTCGACAAGGGTCGCTCGCCCGGTGGACGCCTGGCGACTCGTCGGATCGGCGCCGCCACGCTCGACCACGGCGCCCAGTTCTTCACCGTCCGCGGCGACGCCCTCGGCGCCCAGGTGGAGCGGTGGCGGGCGGCCGGACTGGTCGACGTGTGGTGCCACGGCTTCGACGACGACGGCGACGGCCATCCGCGCTTCGTCGCGACCGCCGGGATGAGCTCGCTCGCCAAGGACCTCGCCGCCGGTCTCGACGTCCGCTGCGACCACATGGTGTTCGGCGTCCGGCGCGGCGGCGACGACGGCGATCGGACGCGCCGCTGGCGGGTCGTGATCGACGACGGCCGCGAGCACGCGGCCGACGCCGTGGTCCTCACCTGCCCGTTGCCGCAGACCTTCTCGCTGCTGTTCGAGGCCGGGGTCGACGTCCCCACCGAGTTGTTCGGCGACGACTACGACCGCACGATCGCCCTGCTCGCGGTGCTCGACGGCCCGTCCGGCGTGCCCGAGCCGGGCGGCCTGCAGGCCCACCGACTCGACGGCACCCCGTGGTCGTTCGTCGGCGACAACCGGGCCAAGGGTGTCAGCCGGGTCCCTGCGGTCACGTTCCACGCCGCCCCCGCCTGGAGCGAGGCGCAGTGGGACGAACCGGCCGAGGTGGTCCACCGCCGACTGCTCGACGCCGCCGCGCCGTTCCTCGGCGGCAGCCGTGTCGTCGAGAGCCAGGTCAAGCGGTGGCGCTTCGCCACGCCGCGCAACCCGTGGCCCGAGCCGTACTGGGCCGACCCCACCGGCACGCTCGTGCTCGCGGGCGACGCGTTCCGCGGTCCGAAGATGGAGGGCGCCCACGACTCGGGCCGGGCCGCGGCGGCCCACCTCCGATCGGTCCTCGTCGGCGGATCGGAGTGACGCTCAACCCAGTGCGTCGGGGTCGCACCGCACGGCCACCAGCTCCCGATCGTCGATCGAGTAGATCGAGGTGAACGCGTCGCCGAGCTCCTGACGGAACTCGCGGTACGACGCGAACTCCTGCGCGCACCGCCGATCGAGCACCGACGCGAAGCGCACGCGCCACCCGTTGACGAGGACGGCGAAGTCGTCCTCGAGCACGTCGATGGCCGGCATCTCGACGGTGTCGTCGGGCCCCATCGGGACGAGCGCGAACCACACCACCGCGTCCCCGAGCAGGTCGGCCACCACGGCGCACGCCCCGATCTGATCGAGCTCCTCGCACGCGATCTCTCCGTGCGTGCCGGCGACGACCCGCACCGTGCGGTCGGCGTCGAGCACGAGGTCGAGCGACCCGCGCGTGACCCCGTCCGCGCCGAGCTCGAAGTCGGACTCGATCGGCGCGAACACCTGGGCCACGAGGTCGATCTGGCGCTCGATCGGCTCGGGCTCGCGCAGTTCGGCGATCCGGTCGCCCCCGCCGAAGGCGACCGACAACATCAGCAGTAGCGCTGCGACGGCGCCGATCGCAGCGAAGAACCGGACGCTGAAGATCTGTCGCATCGCGTCAGCCGCCCGGCGGGCCACCGGCGGAGCGAGCCGCCCGCTCGGCGGCTGCGCCGATCCGGTCGATCACGTCGTCGGTGTGCGCCAACCCGACGAAGATCGCCTCGTACGCGCCGGGTGCCATCGCCACCCCCTCGCCGAGCATGGCGTGGAAGAACCGGGCGTACGCGGCCTCGTCGGTCCGCTTGGCCCCGTCGAAGTCGATCGGCCGGGGCACGTCGCCGCAGACGATCCCGACGAGCGTGCCGACCACGGGGAACTGCGCCGCGAACCCGGCCGACGCGCAGGCGTCGCGCAGCACCGCCGAGAGATGGCGGGCGCGCGCCATCAGCTCGATGTAGACGTCGTCGGTGAGCAGATCGAGAGCGGCCAACCCGGCCGCGGTGGCGATCGGGTTGCCGGCCAGCGTGCCGGCGTGGAACACCGGACCGAGCGGCGACAGGTGCTCCATCAGCTCCCGGCGTCCGCCGACTGCACCGATCGGGAGCCCGCCACCGATCACCTTGCCGAACGTCGTCAGGTCGGGACGGACGTCCTCGCGCGCCTGGGCGCCGCCGCGTCCGAGCCGGAACCCGGTGATCACCTCGTCGAAGACCAGCACCGCACCGACCCGGTCGCACTCGGCGCGCAGGCCGGCGAGGAAGCCGGGTTCGGGTGCGATCACACCCATGTTGGCGGCCACCGGCTCGACGATCACGGCCGCGACCTCGTCGGTGAGCTCGGGCACCTCGTTGTACGGCAGGACCATCGTCTCGGCCACCGCGCCCGCCGGGACGCCCGCCGTGCCGGGCAGGCCGAGCGTGGCGACCCCACTGCCGCCGGCCGCGAGCAGCGCGTCGGTCGCACCGTGGAAGTTGCCGTGGAAGATCACGACGCGATCGCGGCCGGTGGCGCCACGCGCCAGACGGACCGCGGTGCTCGTCGCCTCGGTACCCGAGTTCATGAACCGCACCTGTTCGCAGCTCGGCACGGCCGCGGCGATCGTCTCGGCCAAGCGCATCTCGCGAGGTGTCGGCGCGCCGTACGAGGTGCCGGCCGCCGCCGCCGTCGTCACCGCGGCGGTGACGGCAGGGTGGGCGTGACCGAGGATCACCGCCCCGTAGCTCTGGACGAGGTCGATGTACCGGCGCCCCTCGACGTCGGTGACGTGGGCTCCCTCGGCGCTCGCCACCGAGTACGGGCGACCGCCGACCGACGAGAACGCCCGGATCGAGGAGTTGACGCCGCCGGGGATCGCCCGGGTCGAACGCTCGAACACCTCGTCGTTGGAGGCCAGCCCTGCGCCCACGCACGCGGTGGGGACGCATCCGGCGGCCGCGCACCGGGCGGCGTCGCACGGTCCGACGATCGGGGCCCCCGACGTGTCGAGCGGCCCGCCGGACACGGTGTCCGACGTGTCGCTCGTCGTGTCGCTCATCGCGTCGCCTCGGCGACCCGCTCCGCGAACCAGCGGGTGAAGTAGGTGAGGATCGTCCCGGCACCGGCACGCTTGATCGCGGTGAGCTGCTCGAGGGCGACGACGTCGCCGTCGATCCAACCGTTCGCCGCCGCGGCGCGGATCATCGCGTACTCGCCGCTGACGTGGTACGCCGCGACGGGGACGTCGACCAGTTCCCGGATCGTCGCGATCACGTCGAGATAGGTGACGGCCGGCTTGATCATGACCATGTCGGCCCCCTGTTCGAGATCGGCCAGCACCTCGACGACCGCCTCGCGGCGGTTGCGCCAGTCCTGCTGGTAGCCCTTGCGGTCGCCCCCACCGGCGATCTCGACACCGACCGCGTCGCGGAACGGTCCGTACAGCCCGCTGGCGTACTTCGCCGAGTACGCCAGGATCGCGATCTCGTCGAACCCGGCGCCGTCGAGCGCGGTGCGGATCGCCCCGACCTGGCCGTCCATCATCCCGCTCGGTGCGACGACGTGCGCGCCCGCCTCGGCCTGGGCGACCGCGGCCCGTGCGTACAGCGCGAGGGTGGCGTCGTTGTCGACCGAACCGCGTTCGTCGAGCACGCCGCAATGGCCGTGGCTGGTGTACTCGTCGACGCACAGGTCGGCCATCAGCACGACCGAGTCGCCGACGTCGGCCGCGAGGTCGCGCAGCGCCACCTGGACGATGCCGTCGGGGTCGTACGCGCCCGAGCCGAGTGGGTCCTTCTCGACGGGGACGCCGAACAGGATCACCGACCTCACGCCGAGCGTCGCGAGCTGCTCCACCTCGGCGCGCAGGCTGTCGCGGGTGTGCTGCACGACGCCGGGGAGCGATTCGATCGGTCGGGGCTCGTCGATCGCTTCGCGGACGAACAGCGGTGCGACCAGATCGGACACGCCGAGCTCGGTCTCGGCAACGAGGTCGCGCAGCGCCGCGGTGCGCCGCAGTCGCCGAGGGCGCACGGTGGGGAATCCGGTGAGCGGCGGCGCGGGTGCCATGGGCGCATGGTAGAGGCGGGGCCCGTCCGCGACACCGCGCTGGTCGCGTCGGGGCGGGTAGCGTCGGGCGTCGTGGCACTGCAGGCCGGTTTCGAGCCGAGCGAGACGGAGGTCGCCCCCGGTGAGACCGTCACGCTGCTGCTGACCGTCGAGAACCTCGGCGAGGCGACCGAGAGCGCCACGATCACCCCGACCGGGCCGGCTGCGCCGTGGACGACGGTGACGCGGCCGAGCGTGACCCTGTTCGGTGGCTCGCACGACACCGTCGAGGTCGTCGTGCGCCCACCCGCGGTCCACACGACGAGCGCCGGTGCCACCACGCTCGCCGTTCGAGTCCTGCCCCTCGTCGCTCCCGACGACACCGTCGTCGCGGAGGCCACGCTGTTCGTGCAGCCGTTCGACGATCGTCGGATCAGCCTCCTCCAACCGATCCAACGCGCCCGCCGACGGGCCACGTTCGAGTTGATGGTGGAGAACCACGGCAACAGCCTCGCCAGCTGCCGGCTCCACCTCGTCGACCCGAGCAACCGGGTCGACGGTTCGTTCGATCCGCCCGCCGTCGGTGTCGCGCCGGGAGGCAGCAGTCTGGTCCGGCTCAAGCTGCGCTCGACGAGCGTGATGTTCCGTCGGCGCGACCGCCAGCTCGACTTCGAGATCGAAGCGACGCAGCCCGAGCACCGTCCGGCCGTCGCCCGCGCCGCGCTGATCCAGCCGCCGACGATCCCGGCTCGGGTGCTCGGCGGGATCGTCGTCGTCGCGGCGGTCGTCGCGGGCCTCGTGGCGGCGTGGTTGGGCGTGGTCCGGCCGGAGCTGCGCGACGCGGCCGAGCGCGCGGTCGACGATCGTCTCGAGGAACTGGGCGCTCCCGCCGCCGCCGGTGGTGACGGAAACGGTCCGGACGTCCCCGACGACGGCACCGGTCCGCTCGTCGGCGGTCCGGTGATCACGCTCGACGCCGCCGACGGCGAGCCGTTCGCCACGCGGTTGCCGCTGCGGGTCGCCGTCGGCAGCACGAACGCCGACAGCGCGGGCGTCCCCGACGAGCGCCGGTTGCTGCTGACCGACATCGTGGTGCAGAACCCGCACGCCGACCTCGGCGCGGCGACGCTGCTACGTGGCGACGAGGTCCTCTACGAATGGGACCTCGGCCAGATGAACACCGCCAACGAGTTCCAGCCGCGGTTGACGCCGTTGCCGTTCGAGCCGGGCGACGAGATCGTGTTCCGCGCGACGTGTGACGCCGCGGGCACGCCGGCGGCGACGGGCTGCGAGGTGGCCGTGCTGCTCGCCGGTCGCCTCGTCCCCGCCGAGTGATCGTTCCCGTCGGCCGGACGCCCGGTCGCTATCCGAGCCCGTAGCCGGGGAGACCGGGGGTCGGCGGGTCGCGTCGTTCGACGAGGACCGTGCTCGTGACCACGTGGCCACCCGGCGCGGTGGCGACGAGGGTGCGCTCCCCCGAGCGGGTGCGCCGGGGGACGACGACCTCGGCGAGCAAGCCACCGACCGCGTCGGTGCGCAGCGTGCCGAAGCCGCGGAGGGCGTCGCCGAACGACAACGTCACGTCGGCCTCGGCCGGGAACCCGGTGAGGCCGAGACCGAGCACGCCGCCGGCGCGGACCGTGTCCTGGGCGAGGTGCAGTTCGGGTTCGAAGCTGCCGATGCCGGCGATGATCCCGGCTGCGTACTCGCCGGTCACGGTCGTCGCCGTGAGCGATGCGGTCCGTCGTGACGCGACGGACGGGTGGAACTCGAGCTCGACGGCGCAGGTCGCGCCGGGGTTCAACGCCCGCCCGGTGCAGCTCTCGGCGGTGACGACGAACTCGTCGGGCGACTTGCCCCCGAGTTGCACCGCCGCGACCTCGGTCGGTACGCCGCCGATGTTGCGGATGTCGAACGCCCGTCGCTCGCCGACGTCGCCGACAGCGGCGGTCCCGAGGTCGATGCCGGCCGGTTCGACCCGCAGGACCGGTTCGCCACCGGCGCCGGTCACGATGGCGGCCACCGAGACGGCGTCGATCTCGGCCGGTGCCACGGCGGCGACCGGATCGGGCTCGACCGGTGCCGGGGTGTCGGGTGCCGGGGTGTCCGGTGCGGGGGTGTCGGGTGCCGGGGTGTCGGGTGCCGGGGTGTCGCGTGTCGGGGTGTCCGGGCCGCTCGACTCGACGCCGACGCCGACGTCGATGCCGACGACTCGCGGTGCGGCCTCCTCGACGGAGAGCACGCCCGAGAACGGGGCCGGCCGGCTGGGGTTGAACGCCATGTGCACCGTGCACGATCCGCCCGCGGGCACGATCAGACCGCGGGTGCAGCTCCCGCCGGGAACGACCCGGAAGGCGGCCGTCGTGCTCGTGACCACGGCGGGTGCGAACGCCCCGGGCCCCTCGTTCAGCACCGAGACGTACAGCTCGTCGCCGTCCCATCCGGTCAGCACCGTGCCGAAGTCCAGATCGGCGAGCGACAGCCGCGGTGTGGCGGTGACGCTGACGATCCCCCGGCCCTCGGTCGCGCCGACCGGGCCGAACACGGTCGGCTCGGCGGTCTCGAACACCACGACCCGGCCGGTGTCGGAGACCGACGGTCGGGCGTGCGCGGCCACGATCGGACCGAGGTCGGCCGCGTCGGTCGCCCGGCGGAGCTCGCCCGTGCCGAGCTCGGCCACGAGCACGTCGCCGTCGCCCGCGGCGCTGCCGAGCGGAACCCGGGTGGTCGTCAGGTTGGTGGCACGGCTGACGAAGGTGACCTGGTCACCACCGCGGTCGAGGACGGGTGACCACGACGAGCCGTCGCCCGCGGTGGGGAGCCCCGACGTGGTGGGACTCGCCGAGACGAGCCTCGTCTCCGGGTCGGCCGACGTGTCGTCGAGGTCGCGTTCCCAGCGGAACACCTGGGTCGGGCAGACCTCGTCGCACGTGGGATGCACCGCGTCGACGAGTGCGGTGTCCGACGACACGAACACGATCACGCCACCGTCGACCGACACGCTCGGCGACGCGGCGCCACGTTCGGCCGGGACGCCGTCGCGTGCCGACACGAGGGCGATGCGACTGCGCCGGTCGGCGTCGTCGCGGTCCCACACGTACACCTGGGTGGTTGCCGGTCCGCCCGGTTCAGGACCGGCTCCCCAGTCCGGGAGCGGCTCCGACGCCGTGACGTCGGCGACGAACACGAGGAACCGCCCGTCACCGGAGAGCGCCGGCTCGCCGACGCCGCGGTAGCGGTACGACGCGGTGGGCGCCTCGACGGGCATCGCCGGGACCTCGGTGGTCCGCCCCGGCGTACCGAGCGGGACCGTCAGGTCGACGACCGACACGCTGGTCGTGGTCGTGGTCGGCGACGAGCGGCGGTTCGCCCCGCGTCGGTCGGTGACCGGGTGGGTGTACGCGATCGTCGTGCCACTCGTGTTGAGCGTGGCGGGCTCGGCGGGGACGACGTCGTCGCGCGACGAGCCGTCCGCGGTGGTGGAGACCAGCTCCCATCGTCCGAGGTCGCCGCCGCACTCGGGCACGACTGCTCGGTAGACGTCCCAGCGGTCGCCGGTGTCGTCGTCGCGGAACGGATCGAGCGCCATCTCGGTGTGGACCACGACGGCGCACCCGTCGCGGCTCACCACGGGTCGGACGGAGTCGCCCACCCGCCCGCCGTCGGGCACGGGGGTGAGCTCGACGGTGCGGCCCGTCGCACGGTCGGCGCGGAACGTGCTCCGGCGGTCGCCGACGTCGGCCTCGAACACGACCCAGCGACCGTCACCCGACACCGACGGGTGGCGTGCATCGCGCGCCGCCGCGTCGGCGCCGACCGGGCCGGCACTGCTGGCCGGGCGGGCGGGGACGGTGGCCCCGGGGACCGATGCC
>SKSP01000487.1 GCA_007122945.1 Ilumatobacteraceae bacterium
CGGACCGCCCTGATGCCGCACGAAGTCGGCTGACGACGCTCGGCTCCGCCACTGCGCGATGCCGCCGAACGCGCTGTCGAACTCGCGGCGCGTACGTCGCGCCAGACTCTCGACGACGACGTGCTGGGACTGGCTCTGACCGAGTTGGTCGAGATCGTCGGCGAGGCAGCGAAGCAGGTCAGCACCGAGACGAAAGAAGCGCATCCCGACGTTCCGTGGTCGGAAGCGGCGTGCCGACCAAGATCTCGGAGTGGGCGATACGGGCCTCGATCCCATGACCTCCACGGTGTGAACGTGGCGCTCTTCCAACTGAGCTAATCGCCCTTGCGAGACGGGAAGTTACCAGCCGGCCGGGCGGTTCCGACACCCGGCGACCGTTCAGCGCTCGCCCGTGAGCTACGACTCAGCGTCGAGCAGGGCCTCGGCGCGGCCGAACAGGTACTCGACGCTGGGGGCGATGCGGTCCCATTCGGGGTCGGGGCGCTTGCCGGTGCGGTGCAGCATCACGTTGAAGCACGAGATCACGCCGAACCGGTAACCGGCGAGCGCCCGGTACCAGGCGACGTCGTCGAGCGTGACCGGCCGGCCGGTCGCCAGCGAGTAGCGGTCGACCAGCGACGCGAACGGCGGCAGCTCGGGCAGCTCGTGGCCGTCGGCCCAGCTCTCGGCGTCGTTCATCATCAGCAGCCAACCGACGTCGAGCAGCTGACGGCCGATCCCGGAGATCTCCCAGTCGAGCAGCGCCACCAGTCGGCCGTCGTGGAACAGCACGTTGTTCGTCTGGAAGTCGCCGTGGAACACGCCGACGTCGCCGCGGTCCGGCGCGGTGTCGAGCAGTCGGTCGCGGATCCGCTCGCCGAGTCCGATCCACGACGGCTCGGCCGACTTGGCGAGGATCGGGTCCCAGAAGCGGATCTCGTCGTGCAGGTCCTTGGGCGCCTCCCAGTCAGCGAGATGGGTGCGCCAATCGAACGTGTGCACCTGCGCCAGCGCCTCGAGCGCCATCCCGAGCGCCTCACCGGGGGCGATGTCGGCCACGGTCGGGTCGGGGTCGCGCATCGCGTAGGTGCTCCCCGGGAGCCTCGTCGTCATCACGTAGGGCACACCGAACCAGCGCTCGTCGGCGTCCCACCACGGCACCGGTGGGACGGGCACGCCGGCCGCGCCGAGGGAGCGCAGCAGCGGGACCTGACGCAGGACGTCCGTGTTGCCGGAGCGCCGCACGCCCTTCGGCGGGAGTCGGACCACGAGCTCGTCGACGAGCGTGCCGTGGTGCTCCACCCGGAACCCGAAGGACAACCCGGCGTGACCCGGCATCACCTCGGGTCGGGGCACGCTCACCCCCTCGTGGTAGTGCACGGCCGCCCACTGTTCGAGCTGGGCGTGGAGCACGTCGAGATCGAACCCGGCCATGCATCGACCGTACCCGCACACCCGACGGGCCGACGGCCCGCGAGTCAGGTGTCGAGGGTCGGCGGCGGCGCGGGCGGCAGCACGCACGCGATCCCGCGTCCGAGCGTGTCGCGGTGCGGCATCGTCCCCGACGGGCAACGCTCGTCGCGCGGCACCAGGCGCTCGACCACGAGATCCCCCTCGCCGGTGCAGCGCACCTCGCGGGCGTCGGAGTTGGTCAGGATCTCGACGCACGAGCCGGCGCGGATGACGCCGTCCGGGTCGCGTTCGGCCGGCCCGTCGAACAGCGCCGCGCCGGCGATCACCATGCCGACACCGATGAGTCCCATCACCGTGAGGAACCGCCACGGCACCCGCGCGGGTCGGACTTCTCCCTCGTAGTTGTACCGCGGGGAGCGCAGCGTGGTCAGGACGTCGTCGTGGTCGACGCGGGAGGGCGACGGCCGGGCCGCCGACCCCGTACCGGTCGTCCCGACACCGTCGAGCGACCGGTCGTACACGGCCCGCCGGCCCGGATCGCTGAGCACCCGGTAGGCCTCGTTGACCGCGGCCATCTCGTCGGCCGAGCCGCTCGGTCGATCCGGATGGGCCGTGCGGGCGCGGGTCCGGTAGGCGTCGCGGATCGTCGCCACGTCGGCACGGCGGTCGATCCCGAGGACGTCGTAGTGCGAGCGGATGCCCCCGAGGTTACGGCCGCGCGGGCGGGTCGGCTCGGCGGGAGCGGACAGGACCCGACCGGCCGATGCTCCGACCGCGGATCAGTACCCGGCGTCGACGTCGACCGGTCCGATCAGCGATTCCCCGGACGCGAAGCGGCGGACGTTCTCGGTCACCCGGGCGGCGAGCAGCGGGACCGCCATCTCCGGGGTGTTGCCGACGTGCGGGGTGATCAGGCAGTTCGGCAACGACCACAGCGGGTGACCTGCCGGCAACGGCTCGGGGTCGGTCACGTCGAGCCCGGCGCCACCGATCACGCCACGCTGCAACGCGTCGACGAGGTCGGCGGTCACCACGTGGCGGCCACGGGCGACGTTGACGAGCCAGGCGTGCGGTTCCATGAGCTCGAGCTCGGACGCCGCGATCATCCCCTCGGTCGCAGGCGTCAGGGCGAGTGCCAGCACGACGAGGTCGGCGCCCGGCAGTCCGTCGCGGTAGCGGTCGGCGGGCAGGACGCGATCGACGCCGGCCATCGGCGCGTCGTTGCGACGCACCACGGTGATCCGACAGCCCCACGGCGCGAGCAGCCGCACCAACGACTCGGTGATGCCGCCGCCGCCGAGGATGCTGACCCGTCCCCCGAGCAGGTTGTGACCCTGCGGGCCGGTCCACGCCTCTGCCCGGGCGTACGTCCCGAGTCCGCGCAAACCGGCGAGGCCCAGCGTGAGCGCCATCTCGGCGACCGGCTCGGCGTACACGCCCTTGCCACACGTCCAGGTGCGCTCACGGTCGAGCAGGTGGACGAAGTTCTCGATGCCGGCGAACGGGAGCTGCACCCAGCGTGCCCCGGGCGCCGCGGCGAGCGCGTCGGCGAGCCGGTCGGGCGAGCGGGGGTCGGACCAGATGATCCCCTCGCACTCGTCGAGGCCGACGAGGTCGCCACCCCCGTCGCGGATCGCGTCGGCGAGCCAGCCGATCCCGGGGTCGGGCGCCAGCGCGAGACGTGGTTCGGATCCCATGGCCGAGCGACCATAGTCCGTACGCTGGCCCCATGACCCGGGACGCGCCCGCGCCGCGCGACGACGCCGTGAAACGAGCCGCACCACGACCGACGGGGCGCCCGTCGACGGAGCTCGACCAGATCGACCGGTCGATCATCGAACACCTCCAGCGCGACGGCCGGATGCCGTTCACGAAGTTGGCGACCGCGGTCGGGTTGTCCGAGGCCGCCGTGCGCCAGCGCGTCCAACGCCTGCTCGACGGCGATGTCATGCAGGTCGTCGCCGTCACCAACCCGCTGTGGCTCGCCGGGCGGCGAATGGCGATGATCGGAATCAAGGTGCACGGGCCGGTGGAGGATCTCGCCGCCGAGATCGAGCAGCTCGAGGGCGTCGAGTACCTCGTCGTCACGGCGGGGTCGTTCGACCTGCTGTGCGAGGCCGTCGTCGCCGACGACGCCGCCCTCCTCGAGCTCACGAACCGGCTCCGCTCCGTCGAGGGCGTGGCCGCCACCGAGACGTTCGTCTACCTCGACCTCGTCAAGCAGACGTTCCAGTGGGGCGCCCGCTGAGCCCAACGTGCGGGCACGCCCCTGCGGATCGCGTTCAGCTGTCGAGGTTCGCCATGACGTGCTTGACCCGCGTGTAGTCGTCGAGCGAGTACGCCGACAGGTCCTTGCCGTAGCCGGACTTCTTGTACCCGCCGTGGGGCATCTCGGCCACCAGCGGGATGTGGGTGTTGATCCACACGCACCCGAAGTCGAGCCGCTTCGACATGCGCAGCGCCCGGCCGAGGTCACGCGTCCACACGCTGGACGCCAGGCCGTACTCGACCCCGTTCGCCCAGCGCACCGCTTCGTCCTCGTCGGAGAAGGGCTGGACCGTGATCACCGGGCCGAAGATCTCGCGCTGGCTCATCTCGTCGTCCTGGCGCAGGTCGGCCACGACGGTCGGCTCGAAGAAGTAGCCGACGTCGCCGATCCGCGACCCGCCGGCCGCGACGCGGGCGTGATCGGGGAGCCGGTCGAGGAAGCCGCTGACGTGGGCCAGCTGGTTGGCGTTGTTGACCGGGCCGAACAAGATGTCCTCGTCGTGCGGCGAGCCGACCTTGGTACCGGCGGCCTGCTCGGCGAGCGCGTCGACGAGGTCGGCGTAGATGCCGGGCGACGCGAGGACACGGGTCGCGGCCGTGCAGTCCTGACCGGCGTTGAAGTAGCCGGCGGTCGCGATCCCCTCGGCGGCGGCCGCCAGATCGGCGTCGTCGAACACGACCACGGGGGCCTTCCCACCGAGCTCGAGGTGCACCCGCTTGAGCGTGGCCGCGGCCGCCGAGGCGACCTCGATCCCGGCGCGCACCGAACCGGTCACCGACACCATCGCCGGGGTGTCGTGCTCGACCATGCCGCGGCCGGTGTCGCGGTCGCCGCAGATCACGTTGAACACCCCGGGCGGCAGGAACTCGGCGGCGATCTCGGCGAGCACGGGTGTCGAGACCGGGGTCGTGTCGCTCGGCTTCAGCACCACCGTGTTCCCGGCGGCGAGCGCCGGGGCGAACTTCCACACCGCCATCATCATCGGGTAGTTCCACGGCGTGACCTGGGCGCACACGCCGACGGGCTCGCGGCGCACCCACGACGTCAGGTTCTCCATGTACTCGCCGGCGCTCTTGCCCTCCAGCAGCCGCGCCGCACCGGCGAAGAAGCGGATCTGATCCACCATCGGCGGGATCTCCTCGCTGCGGGTGAGCTCGATCGGCTTCCCGCAGTTGCGGCTCTCGAGCTCGATCAGCTCCTCGCCGCGCGCCTCGATCGCGTCCGCGATGCGCAACAGCGCGAGGGAACGCTCCGACGGCGTTGCGTTCGCCCAGCCCTCGAAGGCGTCGGCCGCCGCGGCCATCGCCGCGTCGATGTCGGCCGCGCCCGAGCGCGGCGCGGTGGCGTACTGCTCACCCGTGGTGGGATCGACGACCGGAACGGTGTCGCCGTCCGCGGCATCGACGTACTGCCCGTTGACGAAGTTCCGGAAAGCCTGCAACGCGCCCGTCATGCAGCATGGTGTAGCAGATCGCAGGCCCGGCCGGGCGCGGCTCACTCGAAGCGCGGTCGGACCATCGCGTCGAGGCTCTCCAGCTTGTGGACGCGCTCGTCGTAGCCGATCTGACGGAACAGGTCGGCGAGGGTGTCGTACCGGCCGTACTCCTCCGCGAACAGGCCCTCGTACGGCCGCTCCTCGAGCTGCGGGTTCTCCGAGACGAACAGCATGTACTCGTGCTCGGCGTGGTCCTCGAAGTCGGCGTTGAGCCGGTAGCTCCACCCCGGCTTCACGACGTAGAGCAGCCACGACAACTGGTAGTACGCGAACGCGATCACCTGAGGCAGCAGGCGGTACCGCACGAACGGTTGACGGCGGCCCTCCTCGGCCAGCAGCTCCTCGAGGATCAGCAGGTGCCACTGCTCGTTGTCCTGCTGGGCACGGCTCTCGGCCACCCGCTCGAAGATCCGCCGGGCGAAGCGCGGCTCGGAGTGCCGGTGGGTCACGGCCACGTAGGCGACGTGCTCCCACGCCTGGTACGGCACCCGGGCGATCACCTCGAGCACCCGGAACTTGGCCAGGCTGCGCTCGCTCCCGTAGACGAGGTCCATCATCGCGAACAGGGCACGCGCGGCGACGTTCGCCCGACGACGAGGCGTGGCGAGGGTCCGACGCTGCTCGGCCAGCAGTTCGGCGGGGGTCAGGCGCTCGGTGACGCCGGACACGACCGGATCGGCGCTGGTGGCGGTCATTTGCTCAGTTTCGCACGACCGACGGGCCGGGACGTCTCGTCCGACGTGACGTGTGACTCGGGCCCGTTGCCGCAGGGCATGATGTCCGCCATGGCACGGAATGCTCCCGTCATCCGCACGGTCGGGGTCCCCAGGGAGACCAAGACCGCCGAGCACCGCGTCGCCATGACACCCGATGGCGTGCGCGAGCTCGAACGTCACGGCGTCGAGGTCGTCGTCGAGACCGCTGCCGGTGAGGGCGCATCGATCACCGACGACGACTACCGCGCCGCCGGCGCCACGATCGTCTCCGACGCCGCCGACGCATGGGCCCAGGAGATGGTGGTCAAGGTCAAGGAGCCCAACGAGGACGAGTTCGCCCATCTGCGCGACGACCTGACGTTGTTCACCTACCTCCACCTGGCCGCCTACCCGGAGGTCGCCACGGCCCTGATCGCCGCTCGGACGACCTCGCTCGCCTACGAGACGGTGCAGCTCGCCGACGGGTCGCTGCCGTTGCTCGCGCCGATGAGCGAGGTCGCCGGCCGGCTCGCACCCCAGATGGGTGCCCACTTCCTCGAACGCCACAACGGCGGACGCGGCGTCCTGATGGGAGGTGCCCCGGGTGTCCGCCCGGCGAAGGTCGTCGTGCTCGGGGCCGGCAACGTCGGGTGGAACGCGGCGTGGATCGCGGCCGGCATGGAGGCCGAGGTCGTGTTGATCGACAAGAATCTCGACCGGCTCCGATGGGTCGACCAGATCCACCGCGGCCGCATCATGACCCTCGCGTCGAACCGCGGAGCGATCGAACGGTCCGTGCTCGAGGCCGACCTCGTCATCGGCGCCGTGCTCGTGGCCGGCGGCCGCGCGCCCGTGGTCGTCTCCGAGGAGATGGTCGCGGCGATGAAGCCGCGCGCCGTGATCGTCGACGTCGCGGTCGACCAGGGCGGGTGCATCGGCACGACCCGCGAGACGACCCACGACGACCCGGTCTACGAACGGCACGGTGTCGTGCACTACGCCGTCGGCAACATGCCCGGAGCGGTGCCGAACACGTCCACGTACGCCCTCACGAACGCGACCCTGCCGTTCCAACTCGAGGTCGCCCTGCACGGCGCCGCGGAGGCAGCGCGCCGCGACCCGGCGATGGCGCACGGCGTCAACACCGTCGACGGCCACGTCACGATCGAGCCCGTCGCCGAGTTCCTGGGCGTCGGGTTCGTCGACCCGCTCACCGCGCTCGGGTGACCCGACCCGACAGGTCGTCGACCTAGGGTTCGTCCATGGGGAACGACGCACCCGCTGGCACCGTCACGAACGTGCACGATCTCGACCTTCCCGAGATCGGCCTGCTCGACGCCGACCTGGATCACGACGAGGTGGCCGAGCGCTACCGGCGGCTCGCCGCCGAGCACTGGCTCGTCCGGACGCCGCTCGGCTTCGCCGTCCTCCGCTACGACGACACCGTCGCCGTCCTGCGTGACAAGCGCTGGCACAGCGCCTCGGGCCGCATCGCCGAGATGATGGGCGTGGACGACCCCGACTTCCTCGCCCGACGCCGGGTGTCGATCCTGTCGGCGGAGGGCGACGAACACACCCGATTGCGCCGACTCGTCGGACAGGCCTTCTCGCCACGTGCCGCGGACCGGCTCCGCCCGTTCATGCGCGAGGTCGTCAACGGCCTCGTCGACCCGGTCGCGCCCACCGGTCGCGCCGACATCGCGGTCGACGTCTGCGAGCCGTACCCCATCCCGATCATCTGCGAGCTGCTCGGCGCCCCGAAGGAGGACTGGCAGCTGTTCAGTCGGTGGGCCGGCGACGTCCTGCGGGTCTTCAACGCGACGGTTCGCGAGGAGCTGCCGATCATCATGGCGGCCCAGGACGAGCTCGACGAGTACACGCGCGACCTCATCGCCGAGCGCCGCTCGCGACCGGCCGACGACCTGATCACCGCGTTGATCGCCGCCGAGGAGGAAGGCGACCGGTTGTCGACCGACGAGCTGGTGATGATGGTCGAAGCGGTGATCGTCGGCGGCACCGACACCACCCGCAACCAGCTCGGCTGCACCGTGGCGCTGTTCGCCGACCACCCCGACCAGTGGCGCCTGCTCGCCGACCAGCCCGACCTGGCACCGCGCGCGGTCGAGGAGTCGATGCGGTACTTCGGGGCGATCCGTGGCACCGGTCGGTTCGCCAGCACCGACATCGTGTACCGCGACGTGCTGTTCCCGGCCGGCACGCTCGTGTCGCCGTCGTTCTCGACCTCGAACCACGACCCGGCCGCGTTCGACCAGCCCGACACGTTCGACATCACCCGGCCGGCACCCGACCGGCCCCAGCTGACGTTCGGTTCGGGGATCCACTACTGCCTCGGCGCCGCGCTCGCCCGCGCCGAGCTGCAAGAGGCGCTGCCGATCCTCGCCCGCCGGATGCCCGACCTGGCCGTCGACGGCGCGATCACCTGGAAGCCCTCCACGGTCGGCATCTTCGGCCCCGAACGCCTCCCCGTCACCTTCACCCCCACGCCCTGAC
>SKSP01000389.1 GCA_007122945.1 Ilumatobacteraceae bacterium
CACGGTCGCGAGCTGGGCGTGGGTCCGGGCGAGTACCGCCACCTGGCCGCGCGCCACGCGACCGGGATCGAGGCCGTGGACGAGCCCGGCGACGGTGTCGGCCTCGTGGGTCTCGTCGTCGCACGCCAGCACGCGGGCCGTGGCGCCGTCGGCACGGACGGCGCGCGTCGCGGTCGGGTCGAGACCGGCGGTCCCGAGCACGTGGATGCCGGCGTCGAGCACCTGGGGGGTGCACCGGTGGTTGACGGGGAGCCGGACGATCTCGATGCCGGGGAGTCGTTCACCGACGTCGACGAGCAGGGTGGGATCGGCGCCGTTGAAGCCGTACACGGCCTGCGCCGGATCGCCGACCAGGAACAGGTCGTCGCTGCCGCGACGGAACAGCTCGACGATGCGGTGCTGGAGCGGGTTGAGGTCCTGGGCCTCGTCGACGAGCAGATGGCGGTAGCGCCACGCGACCGTCTCCGCGAACTGCTGATCCTCGACGAGGGCGTCGATCGTGAACGAGAGCACGTCGTCGAGGTCGATGACGCCGCGCTCCCGCTTGGTGGCGCGGTAGCGGTGGTACGCCTCGCCAGCCGCCTGCACGCCGCCGTTCGGACGGCGCCCCGCCTCCCGAGCGGCTCGGACGTACTGCTCGGGCGTGAGTCCGCGGGCCGACGCCCAGTCGATCTCGGCGACGAGGTCGTCGACGGCGCGGCCGCGGGTCGTGTCGCCGACGAGGCGTCGGCGGTCCTGCACCACGTTCGGGACGGGACGGTCGCGGTCGATCCAACGCTGCCGCAGCAGGCCGAGCAGCACCGAGTGGAACGTGCCCGCCTCGACCCGTTCGCGCAGGCCGAGCGCGGGGAGCCGTCGCCGCAGCTCGCCGGCCGCTTCACGGGTGAAGGTGAGCACGAGCGTGTGGCGCGCCGATGCCCGACCGGTCGCGATCCGGTGGGCGACGCGACGCGTGAGGACCCGGGTCTTCCCGGAGCCGGCACCGGCGATCACGGCGACGAGTGCGGACTCGGTGGTGACCGCGCGACGCTGGTCCGGGTCGAGGTCATCGAGCAGCCGGTCGGCGTCCACCACCATCACAGTACGTGGCGCACCCCGAGTACTGTTCGCCCCATGCCGTACCCCACGAAGTTGTTGAACGACGACGAGACCGTGGCCGTCGACCTCCACCCGCACTGGATGCACTTCGCCGAGCCCGTCGTCGCGCTCGTCGGATCGATCGTGCTCGGGATCGTCTCGCTGTTCTTCAGCGACGGGCTGCGAACGGCGCTCGGCTGGATCTCGCTCGTGTTGATCATCGGAACGGCGCTCTGGACCGTGAAGCGCTACATCGACTGGGCGACCAGCCACTTCGTCGTGACGAACCACCGGGTGATCTACCGCAGCGGTTGGATCCGCTACAAGGGCATCGACATCCCGCTGAACCGGGTGAACAACGTGGCGATCTCCCAGGGTGTGATCGAGCGGATCGTCGGCGCCGGCGACCTCGACATCGAATCGGCCGGGCAGTCCGGGCAGCAGAGCTTCTACGACATCCGCCAGCCGGCGCGGGTTCGCAACGTGATCTACAGCCAGATCAACGCCGACCGTTCGGGCGGCAGCTCGGACGGTTCGCTGCCGCCGCCACCCCCGATGGGTGTCGACGTCGCCACGCAGCTCGAGAAGCTGGAGGGCATGCTCGAGCGCGGCACGTTGACCCCCGAGGAGTTCGAGGACCAGAAGCGGCGGCTGCTCGGCAGCTGAGCCGCCGATCCAGACGTGGTGACGGGGAGGGGCAGCGACCCGCCGCGACGTCGGAGGCGGCACGAGCGGCGAACCTCCTCGGATCGGGAGCCACGTCGGTCGGCGTGCAACACTCGGTCGATGGCCCGCGCCAATCTCCCGACCGGCATCGAGATCGAGTACGAGACGTTCGGATCGTCCGCCGCCCCGACCCTGCTGCTCGTGATGGGTCTCACGGCCCAGCTGACGGCCTGGGACACCGCCTTGTGCCGGATGTTCGTCGATCGTGGCCTCCACGTGGTGCGCTTCGACAACCGCGACTGCGGTCTCAGCACCGGGTTCGACGGCCAGACCGTGGATCCGATGGCGGTGGTGGCGGCCGTGCTGAGCGGCGCCGAGGTCCCACCCGTGCCGTACACGCTGGCGGACATGGCAGCCGATGCGGTCGGGCTGCTGGACCACCTCGGGGTCGAGCGGGCGCACACGATGGGCGCCTCGATGGGCGGGATGATCGCGCAGACGATGGCGATCGAACACCCGTCCCGACTGGTGACGATGACGTCGGTGATGTCGATGCCCGGCGACCCGTCGGTCGGGCGCCCGACCCCCGAGGCGCGACAGGCGCTCCTGGCGCCACCCCCCACCGAGCGCGATGCGTTCGTCGCCGCCGCCGACCGTTCGCTGACGTGGGCGTCGAAGAGGTACGGCGACCTCGACCGGTTGCGCGCCAACGCCGCTCGCGACTTCGACCGGGCGTTCCGCCCGGAGGGCGCCGCCCGTCAGCTCGCCGCGATCTACGCCGACGGCGACCGTTCCGGCCGCTTGGCGGAGGTCGCGGTCCCCACCCTGGTCATCCACGGGCGCGACGACACCTTGATCGATCCGAGCGGCGGGGTGCGCACCGCCGAGGTGATCCCGGGTGCGCGGCTCGTGATGATCGACGACATGGGCCACGACCTCCCCGAGCCGTTGTGGCCGACCATCGTCGACACCGTCACCGAACACATCGCCGCTCACGACCCCGCCGTCGCCCGACCGGCGGCCTGAACCGACCTGCCGTCGTCCCTCGGCGACGGCCCGACCCGAGGAGGGACCAGTGGCCGGACCACTGAACGGATATCGCATCATCGAGATCGCCGGGATCGGCCCCGGGCCGTTCGCCGCGATGATGCTCGCCGACATGGGTGCCGAGGTCGTCCGCATCGACCGGGCCCAGGCCGTGCGCGGCCCGGCGCCGGCGGAGCCGCACTTCGACGTGCTGCTGCGCGGCCGCCGGAACGTGGCGCTCGACCTGAAGCACCCCGACGGCGTGGCGGCGCTCCTCGAGCTGGTGGGATCGGCGGACGCGCTGATCGAGGGGTTCCGACCCGGCGTGATGGAGCGTCTCGGTGTGGGTCCCGACGTGTGCCTCGAGCGCAACCCCAAGCTCGTCTACGGCCGGATGACCGGGTGGGGGCAGGAGGGCCCGTACGCGCACGCGGCGGGTCACGACATCAACTACATCGCGCTCGCCGGCGCGCTGGCGCACTACGGGCGGGCGGGCGAAGCGCCGGTGCCCCCGCTCAACATGGTGGGCGACTTCGGTGGTGGGGGGATGTTCCTCGCCTATGGCGTCGTGTGCGCGCTCCTCGAGGCCCAGCGCAGCGGCGCCGGCCAGGTGGTCGACACCGCGATGGTCGACGGCGCGGCCGTGCTGATGTCGATGTTCTGGGCGTTCAAGGAGATCGGGATGTTCGACGAGAACGCACGAGGGACGAACCTGCTGGACACCGGCGCCCACTTCTACGACGTGTACCGCTGCGCAGACGGCCAGTACGTCTCGGTCGGGTCGATCGAGCCGCAGTTCTACGCCGAGCTCCTCCGCCTCACCGGTCTGGAGGGTGACGAGCAGTTCGGCAAGCAGATGGACAAGGCCGAGTGGGGGGCGATGAAAGAGCGCCTGGCCGCCGTCTTCGCCAGCAGGACCCGCGACGAGTGGTGCGAGATCATGGAGGGCACCGACGTCTGCTTCGCCCCGGTGCTCACGATGAGCGAAGCCGCCGAACATCCCCACAACGTCGCCCGCTCGACGTTCGTCGACGTCGCCGGGCTGCGCCAGCCGGCCCCGGCGCCCCGGTTCAGCCGGACCACGGCCGAGATCGAGCGCGCGCCCGCGCACGCCGGCCAACACACCCGAGAGGTCCTCGAGGCGTGGGGCCTGGCTCCCGACCGGGTCGCCGCGCTGTGTGAGTCGGGGGCCGCCGTCCAGGCGTCGTAGATGGCGACGCTCGTCTGCTTCCACGCCCACCCCGACGACGAGGCGATCTCGACCGGCGGTTCGATGGCCCGTGCCCACGCCGAGGGACATCGGGTCGTCCTGGTCGTCGCCACCGACGGTCGACACGGCGAGGTCCCCGACGATCTCGCCGACGGCGAGACGCTCGCCGACCGTCGCCGGGCCGAGACGGAGCGGTCCGCGTCGGTGCTCGGCGTCGATCGGGTGGCCCTCCTCGGCTTCGCGGACTCGGGGATGACGGGTTGGGACCAGAACGGCGACGACGACAGCTTCCACGTCGCCGACCTCGACGACGCGGCCGGTCGATTGGCCGCCATCTTGTGCGAGGAGGCCGCCGACGTGCTCACCACCTACGACTGGCACGGCACGTACGGGCACCCCGACCACGTGAAGGTCCACCGGGTGGGGGCGCGAGCCGCCGAGCTCGTCGCCGACGAGCTGCCCGGACTGCGAGTCTGCGAGGCGACGATCAACCGCGACGAGCTCGTGCGTCTCGTCGCCGACGCCCGCGTCGCGGGTGGTCCCGACGCCGACGTGCCCGAGTTCGACCCCGCCGCGCCCGCGGACGACGGCAACCCGTTCGGGAGCCCGGAGTCCGAGATCACGCTCGTGGTCGACGTCACCGAGTACGTCGGGGCCAAGCGCGCCGCCATCGCCGCCCACCGCAGTCAGGTCTCGGACTCCACGTTCTTCATGACGATGCCCGACGAGCAGTTCACGGCCACCTTCGGGCGCGAGTGGTTCATCGAACCGGACCGCTCCCCCGGGCCCCTTCGGTCGGGTTGGCTGTTCGACTGACGGATCCGCTGTTCCGGACGATCCGCCGGGCAGAATGGCGCCATGGCCCCCCGGTCCGTCCCCGTGCGTCGTCGCCCGATCGCGCTCGCCGTCGTGCTGGTCGCCGTCACCGCTGCCTGCACCCAGGAGACCGCGTCGCCACCCCCGACCGAACCGGTCACGCTCCCGCCGACGACCGCGGCGCCGACCACCACCACGACGACCACCACCACCACAACGACCACCACGCTCGCTCCCACCACCACGAGCACGACCACCACGACCACCACGACCACCGAGCCCGAGGTCACCACCACGACCGAGTCGCCCGTGGTCACCGAGCTCGTCCTGCGCGAGGAGGGCCTCGGCGCGGTGCGCTTCGGGGCCGAGCCCGATGGTGTGGTCGACTACCTCGTGTCGTTCCTGGGATCACCGACCGACGACACCGGGTGGGTCGAGCCCGACGAGTTCGCGCTCTGCCCGGGCGACGAGGTGCGGCGCATCGAGTGGGACGGCCTGCGGATCGGGTTCGGCGACGTGTCCACGTTCGCCACCGATCGTCGTCACGTCTACTCGTGGCAGTACGGGCGGGAGGGCCGACTCGACGTCGAACCGCAGGGTCTGCGCACCGACGACGGCATCGGGCTCGGCTCGACGGTCGCCGAGTTGCGCTCCGCCCAGCCCGACGTCGAGCTGTACGAGGGCGACGAGGGCTTGTTCCCGCCCGGGTTCGCGATCACCGACGACTTCTTCGGGTTCCTGACCGGGCTCGGCGACGACGACATCGTCACGGAGATCTTCAGCGGGTACTTCTGCGGCGAGTGAGCTGAACGGTGCGCGACCTCCACGAGTGGATCGGGTGGGCGCTCATCGTCGTGAACGCCGCCGCCGGGGTGTGGGCGTCGCTCGCCCATCGGTTCCCGGCGCTCCGGGGTCGGCCCCTGTGGGGCGTCGTGATCGTCGGTCAACTGCTCGCGTTCGCGTCCGCGTTCAGCGGGGTGGTGCTGGTGGGGGAGGACGGCGTCGAGCTCGACCAGTTCCACGCGCTGTACGGCTTCTCGGCGATCATCGCCGTCGGCATCCTGTACAGCTACCGGACGAGCCCGTTCATGCGTGGCAAGGAGCACCTCCTGTACGGCCTCGGCTCGCTGTTCATCATGGGCCTCGGCATCCGCAACCTGTTCCTGGGCTGACGCTGCCCGGGTTCCTGCACCGTCGGGGCGCGCCCCGGTCAGGCGTCGAGCCGGGCCTCGAGGGTGTCGACCGCGACCTGGAGGCTGGCGGGCAGCCGGTCGCCGAACGCCGCGTAGTGCTCGCGGATCTGGGGGATCGCGGCCTTCCATCCCTCGGTGTCGACCGACAGGATCGCGTCGAGGTCGGCCTGGTCGATCTCGAGCCCGTCGGTGTCGAGCGCGTCGGGGGTCGGGAGCTTGCCGATCGGCGTGTCGACGGCGTCGGCGTCGCCGTTCACCCGTTCGAAGATCCACTTGAGGACCCGGCTGTTCTCGCCGAACCCGGGCCACAGGAAGCGACCGTCGTCGCCGCGGCGGAACCAGTTGACGAAGAACAGGCGGGGGAGCTTGTCGGGGTCCGTCGCCTTGCCGATCGAGAGCCAGTGGGCGAAGTAGTCGGCGAAGTTGTACCCGCAGAACGGGAGCATCGCCATCGGGTCGAAGCGCAGGTTGCCGACCGCGCCGGCCTGCGCGGCCGTCGTCTCCGAGGCCATGATCGAGCCGAGGAACACGCCGTGCTCCCAGTCGTCGGCCTCCGCCACGAGCGGCACCGTCGAGCGGCGTCGGCCGCCGAACATGATCGCCGAGATGGGCACACCCTCGGGGTCCTCCCACTCGGGGGCGATCGACGGGCACTGCGACGCCGGCGTCGTGAAGCGGGCGTTCGGGTGCGCCGCCGGGGTGTCGGCCTCGGGGGTCCACGGGTCGCCGCGCCAGTCGGTCGCACGGGCGGGCGGCTCGTCGGTCATGTCCTCCCACCACACGTCGCCGTCGGGTGTGTAGGCGGTGTTGGTGAAGATCGAGTTGCCCCAGAGCGTCTCCATCGCGTTGGCGTTCGTGCCGTAGCCGGTGCCCGGGGCCACGCCGAAGAACCCGGCTTCGGGGTTGATCGCGTAGAGGCGGCCGTCGTCGCCGAACTTCATCCAGCAGATGTCGTCGCCGATCGTCTCGGCGGTCCAGCCGGGGATCGTCGGGACGAGCATCGCCAGGTTCGTCTTGCCGCACGCGGACGGGAACGCGCCGGCGATGAACTTCGTCTCGCCCTCGGGATTGGTGAGCTTGAGGATCAACATGTGCTCGGCGAGCCAACCGTCGTCGCGGGCCATCACCGAGGCGATCCGCAGCGCGAAGCACTTCTTGCCGAGCAGCGCGTTGCCCCCGTAGCCCGAGCCGTACGACCAGATCTCGCGGGTCTCGGGGAAGTGCACGATGTACTTGTTGTCCGGGTTGCACGGCCAGGGGACGTCGGCCTCGCCGGGCTCGAGCGGTGCGCCGATGGAGTGGACGCACGGGACCCACTCGCCGTCGTCGCCGAGCACGTCGAGGGCGCCCTGGCCCATGCGGGTCATGATCCGCATGCTCACCGCCACGTACGCCGAGTCGGTGAGCTGCACGCCGATGTGGGCGATGGGGGAGCCGAGCGGCCCCATCGAGAACGGCACGACGTACATCGTGCGGCCGCGCATCGAGCCGTGGAAGTGGTCGGTCAGCTCGGCGCGCATCTCGGCCGGGTCGCGCCAGTTGTTGTTCGGGCCGGCGGCCGCCTCGCTCTCCGAGCAGATGTAGGTGCGGTCCTCGACGCGAGCGACGTCGCCGGGGTCGGAGTGCGCCCAGTAGCTGTTGGGCCGCTTGGCCTCGTCGAGCTTGGTGAACGTCCCGGCGTCGACGAGCTGCTGGCAGAGCCGGTCGTACTCCTCGGCCGAACCATCGCACCAGTGGATGTCGGCGGGCTCGGTGATCGCCGCCCACTCCTCCACCCACCGCTTCAGCCGTTCGTTGCCGGACGTACCGCTCATCTCGTTGCGTTCTCCTCGTGGGGGCGACGTGTTCCCAGAGTCTGACGCGTCGCACACGTGCACGACAAAGTCGAGTGGCATGCGTCACGGAACGCGGCGCGACGGTGTCGGGTCGGGAGATCGGGTCGGCTGGAGCCCAGGGTGGGGCTCAGTGGCCGGGGGTGCCCATGTCGACCTCGGAGCCGAGCGACAGCCGGGTGGCCCGCCCCTGCTCGTCGAGTTCGAACACGACGCGCTGCCCCTGGCGGAGCATCCGGAAGATCGACCCCTCGAGCGCGTCGGCGGCGAGGTCGTAGTCGGCGAGGTCGGTGTCGCTCATCACGACGCCGTCGCCGGTGGTCGGGTCGTAGGCCTTGACGACGCCCTGCATCGGACGGTCAGCCGGCCTTGACGACCTTGCCGGCCTTGATGCAGCCGGTGCAGACGTGGAGGCGCTTGGTCGACGGACCGACCTTGGCCCGGACGCGCTGGATGTTGGGGTTCCAAC
>SKSP01000013.1 GCA_007122945.1 Ilumatobacteraceae bacterium
CGTCGATGGCTTCGAAGGCGTGCGGTGTCATGGTGCCGAACTCGGCGGCCTCTCCGGTCTGGACGACGATCTCGCGCTCGCCGAGCCACAGGCGCACCCGCCCCTCCAGGACGAAGAACCAATCGTGACCCGGGTGGACCCGCTGCTGCGGCCTGCTGCGCGTCGGCTCGAGTCGAACCTTCACGGCGATCGTGTTGCCGGTCGGGCGGCTCAGCCTCCACGTCGTGCGCTCGGAGGACGCGCTCGGCACCGGCCGGATGACCACGTCGCCGTCGTCGTGCACGTCGAGCAACGCATCGACGCCGACCTGCAAGGCCGACGCGAGCGGCAGGAGGACGTCGAGGCTGATCGTCCGCTTGCCGGTCTCGATCCGACTGATCGTGGAGGGGCTGAGGTTCGTCTGGGCGGCGAGCTCGTCGAGCGACATCCCCAGCGTGGTGCGCAGACTGCGCAGGCGCGTCCGCACCACCTGCTCCACCTCGTTCGCCTCGCTCATGCCGGTGACCTCCCGTGCTTGCGAATACCGCAAGGGTGATTGCGGTCGACGCACAGGAGCGTAGCGTCGGCTCCATGACCGATCACATGCCCCGCAACATCGAGCGGCACTGCGACGTCGCGATCATCGGCGGTTCGGCCGCGGGGCTCGCGGCTGCGCTCCAGCTCGGGCGGCAACGCCGCTCGGTCATCGTGGTCGACGCCGGCGAACCGCGCAACGCCCCCGCCGGTCACATGCACAGCTACCTCGGTCACGAGGGGCGGCCACCAGCCGAGCTCGCTGCGATCGGTCGCGACGAGGTCCGCAGCTACGGGGGTGAGGTCGTCGCCGGCCGAGCCGTCGACGTGACCCGCACCGCCGACGACCGCTTCAGCGTCGAGCTCGTCGGCGGACACCGGGTGATCGCCCGACGGGTGCTCGCCGCCACCGGCCTGGTCGACGAACTCCCCGACATCGACGGCCTCGCCGAGCACTGGGGCGGCGACGTCATCCACTGTCCGTTCTGCCACGGCTTCGAGGTCCGCGATCGACGCATCGTCCAGATCGTGACCCACCCGATGGGGCTCCATCCCGCCGGGTTGTTCCGCCAGCTGACCGCCAGGTTCACGCTCGTGCTGCACGACGGCGTCCACACCGACGCCCCCGAGGTCGCAGCGATGCGGGTCGCCGGGGCGCACGTCGTCAACGAGCGCGTCCGGAGCGTCGTCACCGGCGACGACGGGCACGTCGCAGCGGTCGAGTTGGCCGACGGAAACCGCATCGACGCCGACGCCGTGGCGATCGGGACGCGGTTCCGGGTACGCGTCGAGCCGTTCGCATCGCTCGGGCTCGAGCTGATCGCCCACCCGTCCGGGCTCGGTGACGTGGTCGAGACCGACCCGACGGGGGCGACGATGATCCCGGGTCTCTACGCGGCCGGCAACGTCACGGATCCGAGCCAGCAGGTGTTGCATGCAGCCGCCGAGGGAAGTCGAGTCGGCGGCATGATCAGCTTCGGCCTCGCCGCCGACGACATCGATGCCGCAGCTCGACCATCGACCATCGAGGCCGACTGGGATCACCGATACGGAGGTGACCAGGTGTGGAGCGGCAATCCGAACGGCACGCTCGTCTCCGAGATCGCCGGCCTCGAGCCTGGCCGGGCCCTCGACGTGGGCGCCGGCGAGGGTGGCGACGCGCTCTGGTTGGCCGAGCAGGGATGGCGCGTGACGGCCACCGACATCTCGGGGCGCGCCCTCACCCGAATCGCAGCAGAAGCCGAGCGCCGCGGAGTACCGGTGGAGTGCCACCACGCCGACGCGAACGCCCTCGACGCCTACGACGCGGGAGCATTCGACCTCGTGTCGGCCCAGTACGCATCGATCCCCCGCACTCCCGACGACCGCGCCGTCCGCAACCTGCTGGACGCGGTCGCCCCCGGCGGAGTGCTGCTCGTGGTCGGCCACGACCTCGAACCCATGCGTGAACCGATCGACACGCTCACCCACAGTCGCCCGTTCGACCCGGACGCCTACGTGCGGGTCGACGACTTCGTCGCCGTGATCGAGGCATCGCCCGACTGGGCCGTCGAGCTCCACGAGAAGAAACCCCGCCCGCCGGGCGCCGCCTCGGCGTCGCACCATGTCGACGACATCGTCCTGCGCGCCCGGAAACGCTCCAGCTGACGCGATCTCGCGTCCGCTCCGCGACCTGCCCGGCGCGCCGATGATCGTCGCTCGCCTGCATGGCATACTGCCCATCGGTCGAGAATGATTCCTGAACGCCGCCACGCCCCCGCCCATTCGCTCGCGACCGGCCTGGCGTTGTTCTTCTTCTCGGGCGCCGCCGCGCTGGTGTACCAGGTGCTCTGGGTGCGCGAGCTCCGACTGCTGTTCGGGAGCACCGCCCAGTCGGCGGCGATTGCGATCGCCATCTTCTTCGCCGGCATCGCCGCCGGTGGATCCTTCTGGGGCCGGCGCATGGGGCGATCTGCCAATCCGCTCCGCACGTTCGGGCAGTTGGAGATCGGCGTTGCCATCGCCGCCCTCGGACACTTCGCCGTGGTCGGCATCTACCACCGGATCTACCCGACCCTTTTCGCCTCGATCGGCGAACTCGGGTGGGGTGACACCGTGCTGAAGGCGGCGGTGGCGGTCACACTGCTCTTTCCCGCTGCGTTCTTGATGGGCGGCACCCTGCCGGCCATGGGCGAGTACCTGATCGGACGATCCGGCCGACGAACGCTGGCTGCCACCGGGACGACGATCTACGCCGTGAACACCCTCGGTTCGGCCACCGGTGCACTCGCCGCAGGCTTCGTGCTCCCGCAGGTGCTGGGCTACCAGTGGGCCTACCTCGCGGCCATCGGCACCGACCTCGCCGTGGGCCTGGTGGCCGTGCTGGTCGCGGCGGGCGCCTGGCGTCGGGTGCGTCCGGCGATCGACGGTTCGTCCGCGACGGCGCCTGGCGCCGTCGTGACCATTCACGCACTCGTGCCGACCTGGCTGATCTGGGTGGTGGCCGCGGCGTCGGGGGTCACCACATTGTCGATCGAGATCATCTGGACGCGCTTGTTCTCCCAAGTGCTGCAGAACTCCGCGTACACCTACTCGATCGTGCTCACGACGTTCCTGCTCGCCCTCTCGGTCGGGGCGTTCGTGGCGGGCCGCCTCGCTCGATCCTCACTCGCACCGACCGGTGTCCTCCTGGGTCTGCTCACCGCTGCCGGGCTGGCGACGGCCCTGTCACCTCTCGTGTTCCACCGGGTCACCGCCGGGGTCACGTACGTGGGCGACGATCTCGCCTGGGGCCCCTACCTCGCGCTGGTCAGCGGCATCGCCCTGATCGCGATGGGCGTCCCCGCGGTCGTCCTGGGGGCGGTGCTGCCGTATCTGCTCCGGATGCTCGACCACCTCCACCACTCGCCCGGCGGGGTGATCGGCCGGCTGGTTGCCGCGAACACCTCGGGCGCCATCGTCGGAGCACTCGCCGGCGGCTTCGTGGTGCTCCCGCTGTTCGGCCCGTGGCGCGGCCTCCTCGTGCTGGCGGCCGTCTACCCCCTGCTGGCGATCGCAACGTGGATGCTCGCGACCACGCCCGATCGGATCTCGCGCCGGTCACGACCGGGCCTCAGGGCCGCATCCGGGTCGCTGCTCGCCGTGACGGTCTCGCTCGCTGCGTCCATCACGCCGGTCGACCGGCTGGTCGACGCCGGCGTGCTGCGCGACGGCGAGGTGATGATCGAGTCCCGTCACGGCCCGCAGGCCAACGTGGCCGTGGTCGGGATCGACGACGACCTTGCCATCCGCGTGAACACCACCTACACCCTCGGCGGCACACGCGGCCTCAACGCCGAACGCGATCAGGCGCTGGTGCCGCTCCTGGCCCATCCCGACCCCCGATCGGTGTTCTTCCTCGGGATGGGCACCGGACTCACGGCCGGGGCCTCACTCTCGCTGCCACTGGAGCGAGTGGTGGTGTGCGAGCTGATCGACGACGTGGTCGCACTGTCGCGTGCCCACTTCGGGAACTTCACCAACGGCGTGTTCGACGACCCGCGGGTCACCATCATCAGCGAGGACGGCCGCAACTGCCTGGCCCGCAGCGACGATCGCTACGACGTCATCCTCAGCGACCTGTTCGTCCCCTGGGAGGCCGGCACCGGCTACCTCTACACGCAGGAGCACTACGAGATGTCGGCCACCCGCCTCGAGCCTGGCGGTGTGTACGTGCAGTGGATCCCGCTCTACCAGGTGTCCGATCAGGAGCTGGGCATCATCGCACGCACCATGGACGAGGTGTTCGACGAGGTTGTCGCCTGGCGAGGCGATCTGTTCCCCAGCCGATCCGCGCTCGCACTGGTGGGCCACGTCGACCCATCACCCCTCGAGCCCGATCGCGTGCCGGAGGCGGCTCGCACGATCCCGACCGCACCGGTCCGATCCGACGAGCAGCTCATCGCCATGCTCCTGCGCCTGTACACCGGCAACATCACCCACAGCGGTGTCTTCGCCGACCGCCGGATCAACACCGACACCCGCCCGCTGATCGAACAGCTGACGCCACGCACCCACCGCGAGGTGCGCGCCGGCCGACAATCGTTCGTGGTGGCTGAGCAGCGGGAGCGCTTCACCGACGATCTGGCCGAAGCGCTCCCGCCAGAGCTCGATCCCTACCTGGCCGAACTCGAACCGTGGCAACTCGACGCCGTCAGGAGCGGCCGGATCTACACGCAGTACCGACTGGCCGACTTCCGCGACTCACCGGACGCCGACAACCTGTTCGCTGCCTTCGAACAGCTCGCCCTGGACCCGGCAACCCGCGATCTGTCACCCGCCCGGACGCTGCTCCCCCGAACGCTGGCCGGTCCGTCCAGCGTCGACTCGAACTGATCGGTCGAGCACGCCGTCCTCGGCATCCGCGGCGATCACCTGACTTCTCGATCGGTCAGGCAGCCGGCCACTGGGCCCGTTCGGCCGTGAGCTCGGCCACGAGACACGCTGCGTGCGCCCACACGGCGAGCTCGTCGAGACGCCACGACCAGAGGCCGTGCGCCGCCGTGAGGCACAGCGTGGTGGCGCCCAGTTCGCTTTCGACCGCCACCCGTACGTGCAGCGCGTCGTCCGGCACGTCGATGGGGCACGCCTCCAGGGCTGCGAGCACGGTCTCGTGCGGAACCACCGTGGGCACCCATCGTTGCTCGACCTCATCGTGGAGCCGACGGAACACACCACCGCCGAGATCCTCCACACCCGCCACGATCCGGGCCCCGACGACCCGGTCGAGCAGCGGTGACGGTTCCCCCCGCCGAGCCGACGCGACCAGCGTGCGGAGTTGACACGGATCGAACGCAGCATCGAGACGGCGACGAGCCACGACGAGCTCGCGGCCCGTGTCCGTGGCGAGCGCCACGGTGACGTCGGGTGCGGTGTGGACCAGTGCCGTCAGCACCCGCAGGTCATCGAGCGTCATGGCGGAACACCTCGTCAAGTTCTCGTGTCGACACTCCGGCGAGCTTACTATTAGGGCTGCCTAACATCAAGCGGGAGGTCATCAGCCAGACGCGCCGGACGCTGCTGGCGCGATCCGTCGGGCGTGACGCTGTGCGCTCGATTGGCAGTGCCGTCGCTGAGGTGTCCGAGCGCGATCTCCGTCGCCGCTGCGGCGTCGAGGCCCCCGTACCAGGTGCCACCGGGGTGCACGACGGCCACCGGGCCGAGGTTGCAGGGGAACAGACAACCCGTGCTGACGGTCAAGGTGGTGTCGGGTGCGTGGTCGGCGAACGCGCGGGCCACCTCAGCTGCTCCGAGCAGCGTGCAGCGTGGACCGCGGCACACGAGCAGGTGATGGTCGTGGGGTGGGATCGCCGACCACGACGGGTCGTTCGGCGGCTCGTCGTCGCGTCGGTGCGCTGCGGTCGTGTCTCGTTCGGCACCGGCGACGATGGCAGCGATCGCCACGACCGTCGCCTCGTGGCGTGCCATCGGCTCGAGCACGGTCACGCTCAGCGTCGTCTCGGGACTCGTGGTGCGCCAGCGATCGAGGCTGCGGCGGACCCAGAGGTGGAGCTCACGTTCAGCGGGAATCGACATGGGGACGACGTGGACCAGCTCGAGGCCTGCACCACGTGCTTCGTCGAGCGCGTCGATCACCGAGGGCGACGCACCGTCGATCACGGCGTGACGGGTCCACCTGCCGGTCTCGTGTGCGACCCGACAGGCAAGATCGGCCAGCTCCTCGGGCGAGCGTCCGCCGTAGGACGCACGCCCGAGCAGCACGAGGCCGTTGACGTCGTCACCGCACGGCAACCCGTCAGAACGCATCGGGGTGGAGCCCGAGGGCGATGGCCTCCACCACGTCGCCGTTACGGACACTCGGCACCACGTCGGTGAGGTCGACGGCGAACACGTCGTCGGCCTGCACGGCGCGGAGCGTCGATGCGACGGGGTGCGAGGCGAGGAACCCGAGCTTGTCGTCGACGGTGTCGGTGCCGTAGTTCAAGATGAGCACCACGTCGGGGTCACGCTCGACCACGTCCTCCCACGACACCTCGGTGAACGTGGCGTCCACGTCGTCGAAGACGTTGCGTCCACCGGCGAGCTCGATGAGCGCCGTCGTCATCTCACGGCCTGCGGCGGTGAACGCTGCGTCGGTGCCCGAGTCGTACACGAACACGGTGACGACGTCTCGATCGTCCACGACTGCCGTAACCGCTGCGATCTGGGCGTCGATCTCGTCGATCAGCGCGGCGCCCTCGTCGGGGATGCCGAAGATCGCGGCAACATCGGCGATGTCGGTGTGGAGGTCGTCGATCGTCGCCGCCTCGTCCCGGTCCTCGCAGTACACCGTGGTCAGGTAGAAGCCGATCGACTGGCCGGCGAGCGACTCACGGCTGCCCGCCGCCTCGTCGCCGAATGCGCTGCGGAAGCCGCCGACCACGAGATCGGGCTCGGATGCGACCACCTGCTCACGACTGGGGTATCGATCCGCGAGCACGGGGATCTGCTCGTAGTCGTCGGCGAGTGCCGGCAGGATGGTGGAGTCCATGTACGCAGTGCCGACCATCCGGTCGGCGAGTCCGAGCGCGAGCAGCAGCTCGGTCGAATGCTGGTTCATCGTGACCGCCCGCTCGGGCGGTGCGTCGTAGGTGAACTCGAACCCGCAGTTCTCGATGGTGACCGGGAACCCGCCGGCGGGAGCATCATCGGTGATCGTCGGGTCGGTGGCCGCAGGTGTCGCCGCCTCGACACCGTCGTCGGCGATGTCGTCGGAGCCGCAGGCCGCCGTCGTGGCGACGAGCGCGACAGCGGCGAGCGTTGCCACGGTGAGACGAAATGGGGGTCGCATCTTCATGGGTGTACCTCTCGGGAGTGGGGGGTGAGATCTCGTGGAATGGCCGATTCGGAGCCGGACAGGCTGAACAGCAGCTGCGGGGCGCCGGTGACGGGGTGGGCAACCAGGTGGCTGTCGACGCCGAACACCTCGGCGATCACCTCGGGTGACAGCACCTCGAGGGTTGGCCCGTCGCGAACGATGCGCCCGTGATCGAGCACCACGACGTGGTCGCAGACGGCGAGCGCGTGGTTGAGATCATGCAGTGCGACCACCGCCGTCGCTCCCAACGACCGGATCAACGCGAGCAGCTCGAGTTGGTGGCGCACGTCGAGGTGGTTGGTCGGCTCGTCGAGCACGATCACGCCGGCCTCCTGGACGAGAGCTCGGGCGACGAGGACGCGTTGGCGCTCACCGCCCGAGAGCGTCGAGAGTCGGCGCTGTTCGAACCCGTCGAGTCCCACCTGCTCGAGACACTGTCGGGCACCCGCGATCTCGTCGGCAGTGGCGGCCTCGAACGCTGTGCGGTGCGGGATGCGACCGAGCATCACCATGTCGATCACCCGCATCTCGAACGGGACTGGTTCGTCCTGCGGAACCGCAGCCACCCGGCGGGCCGACTCTCGGTGCGGCAACGACCACAGCTCGTCCTCACCGATCCACATCGCCCCGCCGGAGGTTCGAAGGGCCCGGTAGACGAGTCGCAACAAGGTCGACTTGCCGCTGCCGTTGGGACCGAGCAGACCGACCACCGACCCGACCGCCACACTGAACGACACGTCCTCGAGCAAGGTCACTCCGGACACGTCGAATCCGACGGCACGCCCGTCGAGCGACTCGGGCGACACGTTCGACTCGCTCACGAGAACCTCCTGCTCTCCAGACGCCACAGGAACCAGCAGAACGCCGGTGCACCGATGCCGGCCGTGAGGATCCCGACCGGGATCTCCTGGGGCGACGCGACCGTTCGCGCCACGAG
>SKSP01000208.1 GCA_007122945.1 Ilumatobacteraceae bacterium
GCCCGCCCGACCCCCTGACGCCCCGACCCGCCCCGCCCGACCGACACCCTAGCGACACAGAGTCACCAGCTGCCGGACATGCCGGCACACAGCGACACGAAGTCACCGAGGCGTCGGTGAGGACCGGACCCGACCGACACCCCAGCGACACAGAGTCGCCAGCTGCCGGACATGCCGGCACACAGCGACACAGAGTCACCAGGGTGCCGAACGGTCGGCAGGTGGGGTGGACGCGGGTGGGGTGGAGGCGGATGGGGTGGAGCCGGGTGGGTCGGGATGTGCCGACCGGGCGGAACGGGAGGGATTCGAACCCCCGGGCCTTTCGGCCGCCCGCTTTCAAGGCGGGTGCAATCGTCCACTCTGCCACCGTTCCGGCACTGACGATACCCGCGGCACCGTCGCGGGGGCCGGGCTCGGCGCCACGGCTCGGAACGGGGGTGAGCGCCGCGAGCCGGTACACTCCCGGGCTTCCGGAGAGGTGCCAGAGCGGCCGAATGGGACGCCCTGCTAAGGCGTTGACCGCCGTGAGGTGGTCCGTGGGTTCAAATCCCACCCTCTCCGCAGCGCGTCACGGGCCGGGTCCTCGGACCCGGCCCGGAGCGCGCCGCCGGGACCGGGGCGGAGCCCGCCCATGTCACACCGATGACGGAAATGTTGCGGTTCGGTGACGAACTTGCGAGACTGCCCGTCCATGTCCCGCAACCGGCGATCCCGCGACCCCCTCGCGGCACCGATCGACGATCTCGGGATCGCGCGCCGGGAAGCCGACGAACCGGACCGCGACGACCTCGGGGCGCTCGCCGCCGGCGACGCCGACTGGGTGGCCGCCGCCGAGCGGGTGACCGGTCGACGGGTGCGCCCGGGCACGGAAGCGGACGCGGACGTGTCCCGCGAGTTCTGGGGTGACGCTCCCGGGTGGCGCACGAGCGGTGCGGTCCGCCGCACCCGCGACCGGACGGCCGGCGGTCGAGCCGCCCCGCGCTCCCCACAACCGACCTCGAGCACGTCCGACGCCGACGATGCCGCCGTCGTCGTCGGTATCGGCGAGGGGGTCACCGGCGTCGACGGTCTCCTGTCGCGCTGGACGAGCGGATGGCGTCGCCCGGCACCGCCGACCGCCCGCAACGGTCGGGTCGAGCGCACGCGCACCCATCGGGTCGTCAAGGCCGACGATGGCCGTCCCGCGCCCGATCGACCCGAACCACGTGGTCGGCCAGCACCCCACCGTCGGCCGGATGCCGCCGAGGTCGACGAGGTCGACGAGGTCGAGTTCGACCACGGCGTGCCGGCACCGCCGACGCCCCCGGGTTCCCGCCCGACGCTCGCCGAACGGACCGGCCTCGACGCCGTCGACCCGCTGGTGCGCCGCCTCGGCGCGCTGGTCCTGATCGGGGTACTGCTCGTGCCCGTCGCGCTCGCCCTCCGGTCACCGTCGACCGAGCGCGAGCTCGGGATCCGGAGCCTGGCGTCCGGCGAGATGGCCGACTGGCTCCCGATGCCCGCCGTCAACCGTGACACGACCCCGACGGACCCGGGCACGACGGACGCGACCCGGACGCCGGGCGACGACCTCGACGACGACACCACATCCACCGGCGACCCGACTGCCGCCGACACGACCGACGGGGCCGACGGGACGACCGACTGCGCCCTCGGGTACACGGTCGGCGCCGGCGACTACTGGTTGCGTCTCGCCGAGGAGTCCGGCGTTCCGCTCGCCGAGCTGTTGTCCACCAACGGTGCGACCATCGAGACAGCGATCCACCCGGGCGACGAGGTCTGCCTGCCCGAGGGTGCGAGCATGCCGGCGCCACCGCCGCCGCCCACCACCACCGCTGCCGCCGAGATGGTCACCGCCTCCGACGACACCACGTCGAACACGACGTCCACCGGATCGTCGGACGTCGCTGCGTCGCAGAGCGCCACGACGACGACATCCCCACCGACCACCCAGGCGCCCGCGCCGACGGCCCCGCCCTCCACCGCGGCACCGACCACGACTCCCCCGACCACGACTCCCGCGACCACGGCACCGACCACGACCGCAGCGCCCAGCCGTCCACCCTCGTCGGCCAACCCGCCGCCCGAACAGATCCGGGCGATGATCCGCGAGGTGTTCCCCGCCGACGAACACGAGATGGCGATCAACGTCGCTCGTCGGGAGAGCACGTTCCGGGCGAACGCGTACAACGGCTGGTGCTGTCACGGCATCTTCCAGATCCACTGGCGAGCCCACCGCAGCTGGCTGAACGAGCGCGGCATCACCTCGGTGGAGCAGCTCTACGACGCCCGCACCAACATCGAGCTGGCGTACGCGATCTTCCAGCGATCCGGCGGCTGGGGCCCCTGGAGCCAGACGGCATACTGAGCCGGCGCCGCAGGCCAGCCGGTGGGTTCCGTTTGCGAGGGGCGGGGCTAGACTTCGGTCCGCTGCGCCCGTAGCTCAACGGATAGAGCATCTGACTACGGATCAGAAGGTTAGGGGTTCGAATCCCTTCGGGCGCGCTGGACAGATCAGGTGATCTACCAGGCCTGATACACTCCGAGGGCCCCACCGAACCGGTGGGGCCCTCGGGCGTTTTCGCCCCATGTATGCACGATGTATGCAAGGGAGGCCAGCCATGGCCTGGAAGCAAAATGGACATCCGACGGTGCAGAAGCAGCGCGACAAGTGGGTCGTGCGTGTCGACGGCATCGACACCGAGTCCGGTCGCCGGCGACCGAGACAGGTCGGCACCTACCCGTCCCGGCGATCGGCGCAAGCGGCGGCGTCAGCGTTCACAGCCGGCGGCGAGGTGGCGGCCGAGCGCGAGACGGTCGGTCACCTCGTCGACCAATGGGTCGCGAGCAAGGTCGACGTGTCGAACAAGACTCGGCTCCAGTACGAGTGGGCGGCCGGTCACATCCACGCGGGGATCGGTGGTGTGCGTATCGACCGGCTCGAGCGCGCCGACGTCGCCCAGTGGTTCGACCAACTCGCCACCGAAGGTCGGTTCTCCCGTCGCAGCATCCAGATCATGAGGATGGTGCTGCGGGCGGCTCTCGCCGATGCCGTTGAGATCGGCGAGCTGCGGAGGAGCCCGGCCGCTCGCGTCGGTATGCCCCGCACGATCGCGAAGACCGATCGTGAGCGCGATGCCGAGGCCTGGACCGAGGAGGAGCTGCAGGCGTTCCTCGCTGCCTCGGAGGCACACCGGTGGGGCCCACCGATACGTCTCTGCGTGCTGTACGGGCTGCGCCGCAGCGAGTTGCTCGGTCTCACCTGGCCCGCCGTCGATCTGGACCGGGGCACGGTGCGCATCGAGCGGGCGCTCATCGAAGTGCACGGGCGACCAGAGTGGAGCGACGGCAAGAACGCCCGATCTCGCCGCACCTTCCCCATCGACACGTCGACGGCGAAGGCGCTCAAGGGACACCGCAAGTTCCAGAACGAGGAGCGGCTGGCGGCCGGGCGCGACTGGAACGACTTCGACCTCGTGGTCGCGACGAGGAACGGTCGGCCCGTGTCGCCCGGCAACTTCGATCAGACCCTCGAACGTCTCGTTCGTTCGGCCGGCGTACGTCGTCTGACCTCGCACGGTTTGCGGCACACCGCCGCGACGCACATGGTGCGACACGCCACCGACATCGGTGAGATACGGGCCGCTGCCGACATCCTCGGTCACAGTCCCGACATGCTCATGCGCACCTACGCCCACGCCCTTCCTGAGTCGATTCGTACCGTGACCCAGCGCATCGAACAACGAGCCAACCGATCCACCCGCTCCTCTCTTTCGACGTACCCAACGCAGTAGCGAGGTCCGCCAGTCGCCGAACGAACGGGTGAGTGGACTTTCGAGGCCGCCGCCGTCGCAGTCGCTTCTGCAACGAGTGCCGCCGTGCCGTCAAGGTCGCGTTGGTTCGTGGCCGAGCCGCGAGCCTGATCAGTCCGTCGCCGGCCACGCGTCAAGTGACCTCTCTCCTCCATCGTTGGGTACGAAGCCTCTGTTCCGTCGAGGACCTGCCCACGACCATCCGGTGAATGGAGTCCGGTGCTGTCCGTCCGGTCGTCGACCGGAGGGTCGTTCGGTCGTGACGGTAGAACGTCGCCGCGACCGACGCTCGACGAGGCCTCGATGTCTCCATGCGGTATTGGCTGCGGTGTCGGTCAGCGTGCTGACGCTGCCGGGTGCGCCGACGGCGGCGCACCCGATCGTGACGCCGTTCGACGTGGCCGTCACGTTCGACGAATACGTCTTCCCCACGGTCTCCGACAGCGCTGGCCAGGTGGTCCAGGGCCCAGGAGGATCGACCAGCGGTGCCTACAACCTCATCGACGACGCCACCGGACAGAAGCTGGCTGCCGACAACGGCGACCTCGCAGACATGACGTTCACGTACGCGACGAGCTCCGGTGGTGCCGCCTCAGCGGGCAACCGCCCCGACCTCCGAGTTCGCCAGCTCGTCAGCGGCCGACAGATCACCGGTCGCACCCACTTCAGCGGCAACTCGGGAAGCGACAATCCCGGGACCCGGCAGTGGTACGAGGTTCGAGTCGAGTTCGCCGCGCATCTCGACGTCCGCGAGGTGGAACTCAATCTGGCGAGCTCCAACACCGCTGGCTTGGCATGGGAGTTCACGACGCTGACGTTCCTCGACGCCGACGGAACGCCGTTCTCCACGCCGCCAAACGTTCCGGCCTATCTTGGCGCCACTGGGTCCACCGGGTCACCGAGCACGGGCAACTACCTGTGGGCCGACACCCAGACGGTCGTCGGCGTCGGCACCGACGCGACTCAGCCTGGATCCAACGGGACCGGCGACGGGGTGCTGTGGGTGTCGGCGGCCCAGACAGGGGTGAACGGCCCGAGGATCGGCGGCTTCGTCTGGCGGACGACCCTGGAAGACGTGCGCGGAACCTCGAACGGACCGACCCAGTTCTCCTCGTCGTTGCGCGAGGTCCGGGTGAGTGGCGACGTTTCTCGAGACGCCGTCGCCGATGTCAGCGTCGCGAAGTCAGCGTCGTCATCGACCGTCGAGCAGGGTGAGACACTCGACTACACCATCACCGTCGAGAACGCCGGGCCCGATCCGGCCGCTGCGATCGAGATGGTGGACGTGCTCCCGGACGGGATTGCCTTCCTCGGCGTCGAGATCCCTGCTGACTGGTCGTGTGATCTGCCGACCATCGGCTCGACCGGAACCGTGTCGTGCACGACACCCACGCTCGAGATCGCGGCCGTCGCCACGATCGTGATCCAGACGATGGTCTCGCTCGGCGTGCCGCTCGGGCAGTTGGCCAACACCGCGACGGTCTCGAGCGCCAGTGTGGATCCCGCGCCGGACAACGACGGGGCAACGGCGTCGGTCGAGATCGTGCCGTCAGCAACCACCACGACCACCACCACGACCACCACGACCACCACCACCACCACCTCGACCACATCCCCGCCAACCACGAACCCGGTTCTGCCACCTGATCCGCCGTCGCCCACGACGACGAGCACCACCACGACGCAGACCACCGCGACGGCGACCACGACCCCGGCGATCGCCCCGACGACCACGCAGCCGGGCGCACTGCTACCTCAGACCGGATCCGATCTCGGTGGGTCATGGCTCGTCGGGATCGTGTTGCTCCTCGGCTCCGGAGCCTTCATGGTCGTCGTTGGTCGACGGCCCGACTCAGGCTGAACGCCCGACACGGGTCACCTGGGGGTGGCCTCCGCGGTGGGCCGGCGGGAGCGCCGTAGGAGGGTCAGCGCCGAGCCCAGCAGCATCAGCATGAATGCCAGACGCAGGATCGGGGCCGGCTCGCCTCCCGTAGCGGGGATCTCCGGTCCCGGGTCGGGCGACGGTGCCGGGTCGGGCGACGGCCCTGGAGGCGGGCTCGGCACGGTGAGCGGCGCGTCGTCGGCGGCGGGTGGCGACACATCGCCCTCGTCGCCGACCGTCACGACGTTGGTGATGACCGTTCCGGGTGGCGCCGTCACCGAGGTGACGATCCGGAACGTGGCAGTGCCGTCGACCGGAAGCGCGGCCGGGTACTCGCAGGTCACGACTCCGGCGGCCTCGGAGCAGCTCCACCCGCTGCCTGCGGCGGAGACGAACGACAGTCCGTCGGGGAGGTCGTCGACGGCCACGATCGGGGCGCCCGTCGGGCTCGGGCCGAGATTGGTGACGATGATCTCCCAGGTCGCGAGGTCGCCGTCGAGGCCGCTGAGGCGTTTGTCGACGTCGAGGACCCACACCGGCTCGACGGGCCGGGTGTCGCTGTCGGTGTTGTCGTCGAGGGTGGTTTCCTCGGACGGGGTCGACACAGTCGCGGTGTTGGTCACCGACGGCGCAGCCGCCGGGCCGATCTCGACGGTGATGTCAACCGTGAGCGTCGAGCCGACCGTGAGCACACCGGGGAGCGTGCACTCGACACGCTGGCCGGTGATGGTGCAGTCGGAGGTCGGAGTGACCGACACCGGGGTGAGCCCGGCCGGTATGACGTCGACCACGGTGATCGGCCCGGGGTCGGGGGTGGGGCCGGCGTTGGTGACGACCAGGGAGTAGGTCCCTTGCTGGCCGACGACGAAGTCGTCCGTGCTGGTCTTGGTGATCGACAGGTTCACCAACGGCGGCACGCTGACCGTCTCGCTGTCGGTGTTGTCGGTCAGATCGGTCTCGGGTGTGGAGGTGCTGACCGTCGCCGTGTTCGTGACGCTCGGGTACGCCCCTGGTGTCGGGGTGACCGTCAGAGTGATCGGCGGGGCGTCGGTCGCTGGTGCGAGCGCCGTGTCGAGATCGCAGGTGACCGTCTGCGCGACGGTCTCGCAGGTCCAGCCTGCTGCGGTCACCGAGTCGAGCTCCAGAGCGCCGGGCACCGTGTCGGCCACCTGCACGTCACGGGCCTCGGAAGGTCCGTCGTTGCGCACCTGCAGCGTGAACGTGAAGGGGTCGCCGATCCGGACCGGGCCGGTGTGGGTCTTGACGATCGAGATGTTCGTGAGTCGGTCGATCGTCACCGGATCGTCGTCGGTGTCGTTGTCGGGGTTCGGGTCGGTGGTCGGGGACGACACTGCGACGACGTTGACGTATCCGACGGGGTCGTCGGCGTCGAGGTCGGTCGCCTCGAGAGCCGGATCGGTGGCTGCGGTGATGGTGAGATCGGCGGCGGTGGAGCCGGCGGCCAACCCGACCTGCGCCGTCGGGTCGGCGGTCGGGTCGACGAGGGTGCAGGTCACCTGCTCACCGGTGGCGACGTCGCCCACGGCCTCGCAGCTCCACGGGCCACCGTTGGTGACGAAGCGGAAACCGGGGGGCAGGTCGTCGATCACGGTGATCGGTGCCACGGCGTCACTCGGGCCGGAGTTCGCGACCTCGATCGTGAACACGACGTCGTCGCCGGCGAGCACCGTTCCGTCGGCGTGGGTCTTGGTGATCGCGAGGTCGGCTTCGGCGACCACGTCGACCGTGGACGTGTCGGTGTTGTTGTCCGGGTCGTCACCTGGCGTCACGGTCGAGACCGTGGCCGTGTTCGTGAGGGTCGTCTCGTCGGGGACGTTGGAGGCCACCTCTGCGGTGATCACGAGCGGCGTCGAGGCACCCGGCACCAGCTCCGGCAGCGTGCAGGACACGATGCTGGCGGGCGTCGCAGGCGTGGGCGACGGGGTGCAGAGCCAGCCGTCGCCGCTCGCACCGATCGCGGTGAGGCCGTCGGGAAGGGTGTCGACCACGGTCACTTGACGAGCGGACGACGGTCCCTCGTTGGTGACGACGATGCTGAACTCGGTCGTCTCGCCGGCCAGCACCGGGTTCGCCCCCGTGGTCGTCTTGGCGATCGTCAGCTCGACGTCTTCGGTGATGGTGACCGGGTCGGTGTCGGTGTTGTTGGCGGGGACGGGGTCGTTGGTCTCGCCGGGGCTGACGGTGGCAGCGTTCGTGATGCTTCCCGGTCCGGCCGACGGGTCGATGTCGACGTTGATCGTGATGTCGGGGGCGCTGGCGCCCGCAGCCAGGGTCGTGATGCGATCACAGGTGACGATGCCCTCGACGTGGCTGCAGTCCCAGCCATCGCCGGTGGCCGCGACGAAGGTGACGTCGGACGGCAGGGTGTCGCCCACGGTGATCGGGTCATCTTCCGAGGCGACCGAGTCCGATGGCCCGTTGTTCGTGACGCTCAACGTCCAGGTGGTCTGGCTGCCGGCGTCGGCGGCGTCGGGGCCGGTCTTGGTGATCGCGAGGTCGGCTTCGCCCTCGACGCCAGAGCCCTCGGTATCGGTGTTGTTGTCGGGGTTGGGATCGGGCGTCGGGGA